>CAJOGS010000173.1 GCA_905234045.1 uncultured Selenomonadaceae bacterium
GACATTTTAATATTGAGGCGTTTCAATTCGGCAAGAACTTTTTGTTTGATAATTTCGCCAAAGTCCAATTCAGCGTAACGAATATGTCCATGTTCATCAAGAACGACGTTGCCGAGTTCGGCGAAGTCTTCTTCAGCAATTTTTTCGATAACGCCTTCAGCGATAACGGCGACGCCGTAATTTTTGCCGATAACGTAACGTTTTACGATTGAACCGACGATAATGTCAACAATCTGTTGAAGACGAACTTTATCTTGAGGAAATTCTTCAGGAATAATCGTGACAGCCGCGCCGGCACTGCGTCCCATACCGAGTGCAAGGTGTCCTGCAGTGCGTCCCATTGCTATTGTAAAATACCAACGATTATTTGAAGTGCGGGCATCTTCCATTAAGTTTTGAATTTCAGTTGTACCGAAAGCGCGGGCAGTTTCAAAACCGAAAGTAGGAATACCTTCAGGAAGCGGCAAATCGTTATCAATAGTTTTGGGAACGTGTACAACATTGATAGTGCGTCCGAGTTTGCGGGCGTATTCTGAAACTGCTGATGAACTGAAAGCAGTATCATCGCCGCCGATTGTGACGAGGTAATTAACGCCAAGTTCGGTTAAAGTTTCAACAACTGTATGCAAGTCAGATTCTTTTTTCGTAGGGTTGAAACGTGACATTCTGAGGATACAGCCGCCGGTTAAATGAATACGGTTGACATTTGAGGCGTCGAGACGAATATAATTTTTTTCGCCGCGTGCAAGATGTGAAAAACCGTCATACATTCCCAAAACGTCCCAGCCGTTGCGATTAGCAGTATTTGTAACCGCGCTGATAACCGCGTTGATACCGGGTGCAGGACCGCCGCCGCAAACTATTGCCACTACATTTCTTACTCCAACCATTAAAAAAACTCCCTTCGGTCGTTTTAGGGGCTAGTGATTAGGGATTAGTGATTAGGATTTTTATCCTGTTCGCTAATTTCTTTTTTCTCAAGCTCCCTAATTTTCGCTTGATTTAAATTATAAATGACGCCCGCAATAATTAACAAAGTCAAGAAAAACGTTGCCGCAATTCTTACACGATTATAAATTTTGAAACTTAATTTTATAGATTTATCCTGCCCGTTAATTAAAGCCGGAGCGATATTCCACGTTAAAATTTTGCCGTCGTTGCTCATAAAATCAGCGTTTGAACTGTCGGCGGCGTAAGGTATACCTACAACAAAATCAAATTTAATTTGTGCGAAAAGTGCTTGCGCCATTGATTCGGCTAAATCTGAATTATCAATTTCTCTGCCTTCAAAAAGTAAATCGAAATTGCAAGAATCATAAAACCAGCCTTTAGAAATTTGAATGCCTGTACATTTGCCGGGGCGCGCCTGATACATTTCAATATTGTTGGCGGCGAATTTTTCCATATCTGGATAGAAAATTTCAACTTCGTAGCCGTAATAATTGCCTTCGTTGACAGATTTAACTTTTGCGTTAGGATTACTTTCAAGCAAATTTTTTTTGGAATTTTCGATAATCCCCCCAATGTATGGAACGCCAATAAATTTATTTCGCATTACGACTTCGCCGGTGTCAGCAATTTTTATATCAGATTCGGCTTGAAAACAGCCTGTACAATTCAGACACATTGCAAGCAGCAAAAAAATTTTAAAAATTTTCATGGCAAATTAAATTTTGATAAATTTTTTGTCGGAATCGGGAACGCCCGCGCTGTCAGAAATATAACGCTCAACTTTCATATGAAGATTATATTTTTCGCGCAGGGCTGAAATTTTCGCCATCATCGGCGAGGCGTGGTGAACGTCAATAGCATTTTGATCTTTCCAAACGTCAATCAGCAAAACTGTTTCAGAATCATTCGCAGGGTAAAAATATTCATATTTCAAATTTCCTGCTTCGTTGCGAATTTCCGCCGCAGTGCCGTTTTTTTCCATTTCATCAGCGAATTTGCGGGCGTTGCCGTTTTCGCCGCTGTAGTAAATGTTAATTGAAATGCTCATAACGCGCCGCCTTTCATTAAATTTCTAAATTCAATTTTCGCCGCGCAGTTAAATAATCCTTCAATGGTTACGGTTATTTTTTGGCGCGGATTTTTTAATTTGACGGGTACGAGGATTTTTTGGCGCGGGACGTTTAACGGCGATTTGCTTTTTGATACCGCTTTCAATGCGGCGCAGGCGTTCAACTTCGTTTGCGCTGACCAAAGTAATTGCCGTGCCGTTTTCGCCGGCGCGCCCCGTCCTGCCGATTCTGTGAATATAAGTTTCAACATCACGCGGCACATCATAACTGATAACGTGCGTGACGCCTTCAATATCCAAGCCACGCGCCGCAATGTCGGTTGAAACCAGAATTTGAATTTTTGCTTCACGAAATTTTTTCAGTACGAAATTTCTTTGTTGTTGCGTTAAATCGCCGTGAAGTTCATCGACTTCAAAATTTTTCTTCGCAAGTTCCAACGCCAATTTTGAAGTATTTTCCTTAGTTGCACAAAAAACCATTGCAAGATACGGATTTTCATTTTTCAGAATTTCACAGAGACGCGCCAATTTTTTTTCTGCCGACACTTTTACAACGACTTGATTAATATTTTCAAGTGTAACCGTTTTAGTTTCGACCAAAATTTCTTGCGGCGATTTTAAAAATTCTGCGGCAAGTTGGCGAATTCTAAGCGGCATAGTTGCAGAGCAAAGAATTATTTGACGATCTTTCGCAGTTTCACGGATTAAATTTTCAACGTCTTCAATAAATCCCAGCTTTAAAAGTTCGTCTGCCTCGTCGATAACGATTTTATTAATATTTTTAAGTTGGACAGTGCCGCGCCGTAAATGGTCAAGCAGTCTGCCCGGCGTACCGATAACTAATTGTGGTATTCGTTTAAGTTTTTCTTTTTGCCTGTCAATATCCTGCCCGCCGCAAATTAATAAGCTGTCAATTTCCAATTTCGCGCAGATTTCAGCGGCAACTTTTGAAATTTGCGTGGCAAGTTCCCGCGTCGGCGCAATTATTAATTCTTGCGTGGCAGGAATTTTTTTCAGACGTTCAACAGTCGGCAGGAGAAACGCCAAAGTTTTTCCCGTGCCGGTTTTAGATTGTACGATTAAATCTTTGCCTGCGCGAGCTTGCGGAATAACTTTTTCTTGTACTGATGTCGGCTTTAAAATTCCCTGCCTTTTCAAAAGTTCGCAAATTTCCGCGCTGACTTTTAATTCTGTAAATGTTGCCATTTCGTCACCTCCGATTTAGTGGTTAGCGGTTAGTGGTTAGTTACTACCGATCTAGTGTCTTCTGAATAAATATGTTTTTAAAAATTATTTTCTTATTGAACGTACTTTTTCTTTGTCTTGTCAAAATTACTCGTCGCCTTTGCAAGTACAGCAAATGCTCGTACTCCTCGCCTTTGAAAGAAAGACGCTTTTTGCGGTGCTGTTTTTTCGCTATCATCGAACAAAATTTTATTCGTGAATCAGCAATTTCGATTAATTTTTCAACACGACCTAGTGGTTAGGGGCTGTAGGTAAAGTAATTAAAAAGTAGACTGAGAGCGGAAAAGTTGGGGCGCGCACGGACGCTTTGTAGTGTTATAGTGGTGTAGTGTTATAGTGGTATAGTTTTTACTACCGCACTATCGAACTATTGCACTATCACATTATTTTTTCGCAATGCAAAAAGTACGTTCAATGTAAAAAAATCTTTGCAAAGAAAAAGTTCTTTCAATATATAAAATTTGAAAGAATAATTATTCAACACGCCTCCGCATTACATTGGGAAAAATTTTTTCAAAGTCTCGTTATCTGACGGCTTGCCGAATTTTGAACCTATCAAAAATAAAATCAGAGAAACAGTTATACCGATTGTTATTTGGTGTAAATCGAAAATTTTAAATTCTGCCGCTTGCGTAGCACAGTAAATTAATGTTCCGCCAATCATTGACAGCATTGCTCCGGATTTATTTGCGCCTCTCCAAAATAATCCCAGTAAAAGCGTCCAGAAAAATGCAGTTTCCAATCCGCCAAATGCAAACATATTTATCAGCCAAATTAAACTCGGCGGCGTCAACGCTATTACAAAAACTATTACGCCAATTATCGCAGTTGTTGCTATTGATAAAATTCTCAATTTTGAACTCTCGGTATTCGGCTTGTAATGCAGATAAACATCTTTAATAATCGCACTGGACGCCACTATTAAAAGTCCCGAAATTGTCGAAATTGACGCGGCAAGAGGTCCAATTATCGCAAGTCCTACCAATTCTTTCGGCATAACTGTTACAATCGTTGTCGGAATAATATTATCAACGCCGCCATAATCTGCAGGGCTTCCTGTCAAAACGCCGTGCGCCAAAATTCCCGTGAAATTTATTCCAATGTTCATAAATCCTACAACAACTGTGCCGATTAACATTGCACTATGCAAACCTTGAGTATTTTTGTAACTGATACCGCGTACAACCGATTGAGGCAGTGCGATTGTACAAATACCGACTAAAAGCCATTGTGTAAAATACAATCCCAGCGGCATATTTCCAAATGAAAACGGCTCCAACATTTCGGGGTGATTCGTTTCAATCGAAGTCATAATA
>CAJOGS010000174.1 GCA_905234045.1 uncultured Selenomonadaceae bacterium
ACAACCAATTTGCTTTCATCGGGACTTGTAATGTTGTCTTTGGTATATTTGTAACTCGTAGCCAAAAACAAAGTGTATTTCTTGCCTAAATCAATGGGATCATGCGATAAAGCAATTTCAAAGACTTGGTGTTTACTGGCGCGGTCGTCTTTACTCCAACGCCCGACTTCATATTCTAAACTGTAAGTCATAGGCAAGTTGTCAAAATGCCTTTTGTAGAGAATATCAAAACCCGGCTCTTTTTTTACCCATTTGCCGTCACTGTCATAGTAATAACCATATAAAACCCTTGCAGCAAGTGCTTGATTAAAATATCCAAATTCGGCACTGCTGCGAATGCCTTTTTTAGTTTCAAGGTGCGCGTTCAAAATGGCTTTCCAATGTTTATTAAAAACCGGTCTTTCAAAAGTATCTTCAACATAAGCCCCGCTGTAAGAATTATAACCGAATTTCGGGAAATAGGATTCTCCGCCTTCTTCCAATTTGCGTTCAGAATAATCTTTTGAGCCGACAACTACATCGCCGATTAAAAATTTAATGTCATAAAGTCTGATAATTTGTTCAGGCCAAATTTCCATACGTTTTGCAGCTACACGATAATCGGGACTTTTTGCGCCGCACTTCGTTTGATAAGCATCGTAAGCCACAATGTGATCGGGATAAAATTCAAAACGCTTGCCGGAAATATAATAGTTGCCTGCTTTACCTTTCGCACTTTCCATTGTGCCTTCCTTCGTGCCGTAATTATAGACGGTGTTATATCCGTCCAACGTGACGCGCGGAGCATTTTCAGTCATCTGCAACATATGCGCCTTGCCGTCAACTCTAACTTCTTGTTTTTTAACGTTGCCTTTTATGCCGTTACTTTGAAAGCGATAACCTTCAAGCTGAATTATATCGACGTGTCCTTTGGCGATAAATTCGCCTGTCAAAGTGTTATAAGTTAAATCGTCGCCTTCAAACGCGGCGGGAATCGGTTCGCCCTCTTTTATCGGGTAGGGAAGATTTTCTTTTGCTTCTTCAATATCTTTCTGTAATTTTTTTTGTTCATCGGTAAGTTGATTTTCACGGCGGTCGCGGCGTTGATTTTCAAGATAATCAAAAACATCTGTACCCGTGTCAGTTTTGGATTTATATGCAGCCTCTGCCTTTGGAAGTTCAGAAAAATAATTTAAACCGAAGGTACAAAGAGCCGCCAAAATTATTGTTTGTTTCTTGTTAATCTTTAACATTGCTCACTCCGCCATATCATTATCTGTATCATCAACATTATCGTCTACAAAATCTAAATCCGTTTTACCGGTGGTTAAACCGTAGACATTAAAAGTTTTTTCGGTTTGAACATATAATTCAGTTCCGGCGGAAATTTCAATGTTTTTGCCGTGAACCAGAAATTTATTCCAATCGTCATTTAAATTCATTCCGACTAAACTTGCGCCTTGAATCATGCCTTGAATTTTCATTTCGTTTTTAGATTCTTCGCCGACGTAAATTTCAAAATTTTTACCGTCGATACAATTCAACGTATAAAAATCAATCTGAACTTTGCCGTTTCTGCCTGTCCAGCCCTTCGCTTTACGAACTTTTTCAACTTTGCCTTTGCCGGGCAGACCTTTTGCAAAAACTAATTTGCCGTCAAAAAAAACATTTTCGGCAACTTTAATATCGACAATATCGCCTTCCTGCAAAGTGCGTGAGCCTACATTTTCAGCCAACGCAACTTTTATCAAAACGTCTTTTGAAACTTGCATTTCAACAAGCGGTATTTGTTCATTGCCGAACGACGCCTTTGCAAGCGTGTCAATTCTCTTTATAAAAGTATCGGTTGAATTTTTGCCGAAAATTTCTCTTTCCAATCTGGTCAAACGTTCTTGAATACTTTTGCCGGAAACTTCGTTGTAGGCGTTCCATTCAATGGCGTTGATTTTTGCCAAAACGCTCGGCGTTCCAATATTTCCATACAAAATTTCATAAACCGAATCAATACGAACATTTAAATTTCCGCGCATATTTTGTCCGGAATAATCTTTTTCAAGGTGATTGATTCTGTCCAAAATTGCGCCGGGTTGTTCCGTGCCGTAAGTGTCCCGCTCCATTTTGATTAATTTTTCGGTTGCCGAATCTTCCGCCGAAACTACCGGCGATAAGCAAAAAAATAAAAGTGTCAGTATTGCCGATAAAATCTTTTTCAATTTATTCGCCTCCATAAAGAACAATTTGTACAATATCGCCCATAAAAGATTTATCAGAATAAGATTTTGGAGTTCGCGGCGTGTTGTCAGATTTAATTTCCGTGCGTTCGTCATAGGATAAAGTGCGCGTTGAACGTATCAAATAAGTTTTTTGGCTGTGATTTATCTGCAAGTCGATAACTTCCATTTGATTTGAATCGAGCCGAATAATTGCCAAATTTACGCTGAAAATTTTTGGACTTTCAATTTTCACAGTGTCCATATCAATAAAATATCCGTCGTCGCCGCTGGAATCAATAAATTTTAAATCCTCTGCCGCGCAAATATTCAAATTTAAAAATATAACCGCCATTAAAGCTACAAAAAATTTCTTCAAAATGAAAACTCCCAATCAATGAAATTTGCGCTGATAGTATAACCCTTTATCAAATTCTACGCAAGAAATTAAATTTTTAACTGCAAAATAAATTTTATTTTTAAAATTCTAATGATATTTTTAGAAATGGCATTTATAATGACGCACAAATTGAAGATAAGAAATTTAAAATAAAGATTTTCAATAAAGGACAATCGAAAAATTGATAGAATAAATCTAGCGATGATTTAAAAAAGGAATTTAATATATTGCCGTAAGATTGCTGAAATTTTTTAAGTCTGTAAGAGGGAAATCTTTATGAAAAATATTCTTGCAACGTTGTTGTTATTCTTCACAATAACTTCAAGTGCATTTGCGGCAACAATCGAACAAGGCGCAAAAGTTGCCGTCATGGATTTTGGAACTCATCCCTACGCAGTTACTATCGACATCAATATTTTGAACGCCGGTAAAGCGGCGCATGAATATATTCTTCAACGGCTCTTTGAAAGTCACAAAATGGATATAATGGATCGCACAATGTTTGAGGCGCAACTTGCCGCCGAAAACTTAAATACTACCGGTCTTATCTATCACGACACCGCGCAAAAAATCGGTAAAATTCTTGGAGTCGATTACATTATTTATGGAAACGTCAATGACGTAACCCTCAGCGAAATTGGCACTCAAATTGGGATTGGAGGTGTTACCGTTTGCACTGTTAAATCGCATATAATCGCCCGCGTTATGAATGTTGAAAGCGGCGAAATTATTTCTGCGGCAAAAGGTGAGGGCAAGTCAAAAAGTTCATTTGTGAAAGTCAATGGCGGCGAAGTCTTGACTGTGGAAGTCGGAAATACCAAAGTCACTCAAGACAGCGTTCACAATGCCATTCAACAGGCGGCGTTTCAAACTGTTGATGTTTTAATCGGTAGACTTTATGGAAATGCAAAATAATTTTAAGGAAGTGTATAAAAAATGACTAACAAAATTTTTAAAAGTTGTATGGCTCTGGCAGTAGCAATTATGATGTTAACTGCAACAGTTTTGGCAGATCAAGCGGCAACTGCTGTTGATTGGGAAAAAGGCGTTATTCGTGCAACCGGTTTAGGTGCAGGAAAAGCAAAAACCAAAAACAAAGGTATCAGACGCGCACAAGCTCGCCGCGCTGCAACTATGGACGCACAACGCAACCTTGCTGAGGCTGTTGAAGGCGTACATGTAACTTCAGAATCTTCAATGCGTGATTTGGAATTGGAATACGATATTGTAAAAACTCGTGTTGACGCAACTATTAAAAATATGACTGAAGTTGATGCAAAATTCTTTGAAGACGGAACTTGCGAAGTTGTTCTTCAAATGCCGATCTTCGGTTCAAGCAATTCAGTTGCACAAGCAGCATTTGAACCTTTCAGAAATGAACCTAAAGAATCTTTCCCGCAACCTACCAATGTTAATATCAACGTTACCACAAACGTTAACACCACAGTCGGCGGCGTTGTCGGCGGCGGCTACACCGGTCTTGTTGTAGACTGCTCCGGTATGGGTCTTGAATCTGTTATGTCCCCTGTTATCAAAAATTCCAACGGTCAAAACATTTATGGTCACAGAAATCTTGATATTGACAAAGTTATCGCAAACGGCATGGCATCCTATGCATACTCCGCTAACGATTCAATCAGCCGCGAACGCGCAGGCAACAATCCTCTCGTTATAAAAGCACAAAGAGTTGACGGCACCATTAAAGGCAACCCTGTTGTTTCAGTTGCTGATGCAGACAAGATCTTAATTGCTAACCAAACAGATATGTTCCTTGAAAATTGCAATGTTGTTTTCGTAAAATAATTTCATAAAAAAATCAGGTAAAAAGACTGCGCAAGCGTTTATAATTTTATAAGCGTTGCGTAGTCTTTTTTTTGCAAAGGAGTTTTTAGCTGTGAATTTGAAAAAAATTTTAATTGGCGCAGCGGCAATTTTTTCGATTTACGCGCCTGTTGCAAATGCTGAAGT
>CAJOGS010000175.1 GCA_905234045.1 uncultured Selenomonadaceae bacterium
CCAAAGTTTGAACTATCGTACTCCCGCTGAAGTTCATTTTGGATTGTAAACCTAACTTATTTTACGGTTAAAAATTGTTTGACAAATTGGTGCACTTCATTCTTTTTGGTACTTTTTCTTTGACGCAACAAAGAAAAAGTACGTTCAATATATAAAAAAGTTCAACCAAAAATTTGATAACAGACTTTTTCAATACGCCCTAGTAATTAGGCATTAGGCAGTAGTACTGCAAAACTAAACCACTACCACACTATCTTAACGAGACAAAGAAAAAAATTCGTAAAAAAAATTTTTCAACACATACCTGGAGGTTTTGGAAATGTTGAAAATTGATACAATCAAGCAAAATGAAAGAATGTCAACGCAAGACCTTTTGTTGACGATTGAAGACGCGGTAAAATCCGGCGAAACTGACTTTGAAATATCTGCAAGCGGGCAGCATGATATTGGAGGACCTCTCTGGCATCCCGAAGGCAAAACTTTAAAATTTCACGTGACGAACGCGGGGCAACGTGTCGGCTCAATGTGTTTGCCGAATACCGAAATTATTGTTGAAGGTTCAACGTCTGCAGATGTCGGTTGGCTGAATGCGGGCGGCATTATCACGGTAAAAGGCGACGCGGGCGACACTGCGGGGCATTGTTCAAGCGGCGGAAAAATTTATATCGGCGGACGCGCCGGAACTCGTACAGGTTCACTGATGAAACATGATCCGCTTTATGAAGAGCCGGAACTTTGGATTTTAAAAAATGTCGGCAGTTTTTCATTTGAATTTATGGGCGGCGGGCGTGCGGTAGTTTGCGGCGTTGACAGCGCGGAATTTTCTTCAGTTTTGGGAGATCGTCCCTGCGTCGGTATGGTCGGCGGAATTGTTTATGTGCGCGGCAATATTTCTGATTATCCGAAAGATATTTTGTGCCTTGAACTTGATGAAAATGATATTGCATTTCTAAAAGGCGGCATGAATCATTTTCTGAACGCCATTGAAAAATCTGAACTTTTGGGCGAACTTTCAGACTGGAAAGAATGGAAAAAACTTCGTCCGCTGAAATTTGAAGAAAAAAAGCCTGAAGTTTTGCCTGACTTGGCGGCTTTCAGAAAAAACGATTGGATTAAAGGCGGAATTTTTTCAGATGTTGCGAATGATGATTTTGCAGTTTTAAATACGGTTAATCGCGGGATTTATCGTCTGCGCGTTCCAAGTTGGGATAATGCGAAATTTGCCGCGCCGTGTCAATTTATGTGTCCGACGGGTATACCGACGCAAAAGAGAATGGAACTTTTGCGAAACGGCAAAATTGAAGAGGCTTTAAAACTGGTTTTAAAATATACGCCGTTTCCCGGTTCAGTTTGCGGCACACTTTGCCCAAATCCTTGCATGGAAGGTTGCACACGCGGCAAAATTGATGAACCAATAAAAATTGGCGAACTAGGATTAAAATCTGCCGAAATTGAAATTGAGCCGCCAAAAAATTTGACAGGTAAAAAAGTTGGAATAATCGGCGGCGGTGTTGCAGGTTTAAGCGCGGCTTGGCAACTTCGCCTTTTAGGGCATGAAGTCACGGTTTATGATGACGCCGAAAAAATTGGCGGTAAACTCGCGCAGGTTATCCCGCATTCAAGAATTTCTCCGAAACTTATTGAAACTGAAGTTGAGCGCATTAAAAAAATTGGCGTTAAATTTGTCACAAGTTGCAAAGTTGATTCTGAAATTTTTTCAAGAATCTGCAACGAAAATGACGCGGTTTTAGTTTCGACGGGCGGACATAAAGCAAGATTTTTCAACTGGGAAGGCGCGGAAAAATTAACTTACGGCGTTGATTTTTTGAAGGCGATAAATCGCGGCGAAAAACCTTTTGTAGGCAAAAATGTTGTAGTTATAGGCGGCGGAAATTCTGGAATGGACGTGGCGACTTCGGCATATGAACAGGGCGCGGAAAAAGTTACGGTCGTTGACGTTATGAAACCTGCCGCTTTCGACAAAGAAATCAGACGTCTTGAAAATTTCGGCGGAAAAATTATTTACCCGTTCTTCACGAAAAAAATCACTGACGAAGGAATTTTTGACAACGACGACAGATTTATAGCGGCGGATCAAGTAATTGTGTCAATCGGCGAAAGTCCGATTGTAGATTTTCTGCCGAATGATGAATCAATAAAAAAATTCCGTGATTGGCTTGTACCGTCTGCCGAGAAAAAAATTCTGCCAGAAGTTTTTGCGGCGGGCGACGTAATTAAACCGGGCAGATTAACCGACGCCATTGGCGACGCAAGAATTACTGCTTTAATGATTGATGAATTTTTGCGCGGCGAAAAAATTACTCCGATTGAAAATAAAAAAGTTATTCCGCCTGAAAATATTTCAAGAAAATTTTTTGAGAAATGCCACCATTGCGATATTCAAAGTCCTATGAATGAGCATTTGCGTTGCATAAGTTGCGGCACTTGCCGAGATTGCAAAATGTGTCTCAATTCTTGCCCCGAAAAAGCCATTACACGAATTGAACACGAAGACGGCACATGGGAATATGTTTCAGACGAAAATAAATGCATAGGTTGCGGAATTTGCGCGGGCGTGTGTCCTTGCGGCGTCTGGAATATCAAAGACAATCCCGTTGAATTGAAAATGTATCGAACTTACGAGGAAGGTTGATAATTTTGGCGAAAATTAACGAAAATTATTTGAAGTTGCCGCAAAATTATTTGTTTACAGAAATTGCGCGGCGCGTTAAAAAATTTCAATTGGAAAATCCCGACGCCCAAATTATCAGATTGGGAATCGGCGATGTAACTCAACCTTTGCCGAAAGTTTGTATTGACGCAATGGCTGAAGCCGTGCAGGAAATGGGAAAAATTGAAACTTTTCGAGGTTACGGCCCTGAACAAGGTTATTTATTTCTGCGCGAAAAAATCGCCGAATGGAATTATAAAAAGCGCGGCATAAATATTTCTGCTGATGAAATTTTTATTAGCGACGGTTCAAAATGTGACTGCGGCAACATTCAAGAAATTTTTAGCCTTGACAGCAAAATTGCAATTTTCGATCCCGTTTATCCCGTGTATCTGGATTCAAATGTTATGGCGGGACGCACGGGAAATTTACAAAGCGACGGCAAATTTGAAAATGTGGTTTATCTGCCTTGCACTGAAGAAAATAATTTTAATCCCGCGCCGCCGTCTGAAAAAGTTGACTTGATTTATATTTGTTCGCCGAATAATCCGACGGGTACAGTTTTGGACAAAAAATCTTTGAAAAATTGGGTAGACTACGCCAAAGAAAATAACGCGGTGATTTTTTTCGATGCGGCGTATTCTGCCTATATCACTGAAGAAAATTTGCCGCGTTCGATTTACGAAATTGAAGGCGCAAAAGAAGTTGCGATAGAATTTCGTTCGTTTTCAAAAACTGCAGGATTTACCGGCACGCGGTGCGGCTATGTTGTCATTCCTGAAAATTTGTGCGCTACGACATCAAGCAGCGAAAAAATTTTGCTGAAAAATCTTTGGTTGCGTCGGCAAAGTACAAAATTTAACGGCACATCTTACATTGTGCAACGCGGCGCGGCGGCGATTTATTCAGATGAAGGACAGGCACAGGTTAAAATTTTGGCAGATTATTATTTGGAAAATGCGAAAATAATTCGTGACGGATTAAACGCGGCGGGATTAAAAAATTTTGGCGGCGAAAATTCGCCCTATATCTGGTTGAAAACGCCGAAAAATTTTTCTTCGTGGGAATATTTTGACGAACTTTTAAATAAATTTAACATAGTCGGAACGCCGGGCGCGGGATTCGGTACTTGCGGAGAAAATTTTTTGAGATTAACCGCGTTTGGAAGGCGGGAAGACGTTTTAAAGGCAGTTGACAGATTGATAGTTGGATAGTGGTATAGTGGTATAGCATTTACTACCACACTACCACACTACCCCACTATCACACTATAACACTACAACACTACATTGGAGGTGAATAACTTGACGGGTAAATTAATTCTTGAAGACGGCAGTATTTTTCACGGGAAAATTTTTAATGATTTGACTGCAAGCGGCGAAATTGTTTTCAATACCGGCATGACGGGCTATCAGGAAATTTTGACTGATCCTTCATATTGTCGGCAGATTGTAACTTTGACATATCCGCTTATTGGAAATTACGGCGTTGCAAAAATTTTTAATCAAAGTCGAAAAAGTTTTGTCGGCGGCTTGATTGTCGGCGAAATTTGCGAATTTCCAAGTAATTTTACTGTTGAAAAAACTTTCGCAGAATATTTGAACGAAATTAAAATTCCGTGTCTGTATGACGTTGACACACGCGCTTTGACAAGAAAAATTCGTTCTGCCGGTACAATGAAGGGCGTTATTGTTCCTGCCAATGCGCCGCAAAATGTTATTGATGAAATGTTGGCGCGTCCGATTCAAAAAAATGTTGTCGCGCAGGTTACAATTTCTGAACCGTACACACTGGAAACTGAAAATAAAAATGCGCCGTTCGTTGTTGCAATGGATTTTGGCGTTAAAAAGCATATTCTTGAAAGTTTGAACAATTT
>CAJOGS010000176.1:0-984 GCA_905234045.1 uncultured Selenomonadaceae bacterium
ATTTTCGCCGCCCATTTTTTGAATCAGATAAGTTATCGCCATACCTGCCGCGCCCGCGCCATTTACGACAATTTTAATTTCAGAAAATTTCTTGCCGACGAGTTTTAAAGCGTTAATCAACGCCGCACTTACAACAATAGCCGTGCCGTGTTGGTCGTCATGGAAAACGGGAATATCAACAGAATCTTTTAACGCCTGTTCAATGTCGAAACATTCGGGAGCTTTAATATCTTCGAGGTTGATACCGCCGAAACTTGGAGCCATTAATTGAATTGTTTTAATAATTTCGTCAACATTTTTTGTATTGAGGCAGATCGGAATAGCATCGACACCGGCAAAACCTTTGAAAAGAATTGATTTACCTTCCATAACGGGAAGACCTGCGCCCGCGCCAATATCGCCGAGTCCCAAAACTGCCGTGCCGTTCGTTACGACTGCAACCAAATTGCCGCGATTGGTATAATCATAAATTTTTTCAGGTTCTTTATTGATTTCAAGGCAAGGAGCCGCAACGCCGGGCGTATATGCCAAAGTTAAATCATATGCGCTTGTCAACGGAACTTTGCTGACAGTTGCCAATTTTCCTTGAAATTTTTTATGTAATGCCAAAGCTTCTTCGTTTACGTTAGCCAATTTAAAACTTCCTCTCAAAAAAATTATTACCACGCAATTATATTTGCAGATTGAAAATTTTTCAAGACGCCGCCTTAATGTATACAATTTAGGTATTAGGTATTAGGGGATAGTGTCTGTTGAAAAAGTCTGTTATCAAATTTTTTGTTGAAAGTTTTTATATTTTGAACGTACTTTTTCTTTGTTGCGTCAAAGAGCAAATCCTCCTATTCGTCGAATTTGCAAGTACCAAAAAGAAAGACGCTTTTTTCTCCTCGCGTCCTGCGCGGCTTCTTAGTTCTTCGTGCTTAGTCTACAAAATTTAGTTCGTTAATCATCTGCAATTTTTCAGTTCTATTAATTTTTCAACAC
>CAJOGS010000176.1:1091-5636 GCA_905234045.1 uncultured Selenomonadaceae bacterium
AAGTTATTAAAAAATATCCTACGCCGTTTCATTTATACGACGAAAAAAAGATTAAAGAAAATTTCCGCCGTCTGCGTGATACATTTTCTTGGGCGGCAGAATTTCGGGAACATTTCGCAGTAAAAGCTACGCCAAATCCCGCCATTGTAAAAATTTTGGCGGCTGACGGCGCGGGGACTGATTGCAGTTCATTGGCTGAACTGATGATTAGCGAAATGGCGAACGTTACCGGCGAAAAAATTATACTGACTTCAAACGACACGCCCGCAAATGAATTTCAAAAAGCTGTCGAACTCGGCGCAATTATAAATCTTGACGACATTACGCACATTGATTATCTTGAAAAAAATGCCGGCTTTCCGAAAGTTTTGTCTTTCCGTTACAATCCTGCCGACATTATGAATAACGGCAACGACATTATCGGTAAACCTGCAGAGGCAAAATACGGCTTGACGCGGGAACAACTTTTTGACGCCTATAAAATTGCAAAAGATAAAGGCGTTAAGCGTTTCGGTCTTCACACTATGATAGCGTCCAACGAACGCGCAACCGAAACTTTTTTATATACTGCGCAAATTATGTTTGATTTGGCGGTTGAAATTAAAAAACGTCTCGGAATTAATTTGGAATTTGTAAATTTGGGCGGCGGTTTCGGTATTCCTTACCGTCCCGAAGAAAATCCCATTGACTATAAATCAGTCGGCGCGGGAATTTGCGAACGTTACAAAAATATTCTCGTACCTAACGGACTTGAAAAAATTCGTATTGCAACAGAGAGCGGGCGCGCAATGACTGGCGACGCGGGCTGGCTAGTTTCAACCGTCATTCACGAAAAAAATACTTACAAAAATTATATCGGTCTGGATTCTTGCATGGCGAATTTAATGCGCCCTGCACTTTATGGCGCGTATCATCATATTACAATTTTGGGCAAAGAAAATCTTGATTGCGATTGCGTTTACGATGTTACAGGTTCACTTTGTGAAAATAACGACAAATTTGCAATTAATCGCAAGTTGCCGAAAATTGATATTGGCGATATTTTGATTATTCACGATACCGGCGCACACGGGCACGCAATGGGATTTAACTATAATGGAAAATTACGCAGTGCCGAATTACTTTTGAGAGAAAACGGCGAAATTGAAATGATTCGTCGCGCCGAAACTTTGGACGATTATTTTGCAACTCTGAAATTTTAAATATTTCAATTCGATAAAAAAGACTCCAATGCCATAACTTGGCAAAGGAGTTTTTTTATTGCTGATTTATAAAATAAATGTCAGCAGTTTGGAAATAATTTTTTTAGTTTTATTACAAGAAAAAAACACAGGCACTTTGATTGTGTCTGTGTCGAATAATTTTATATTTAAATTTTAACCAACTTGTATTTTTTACGAAATTCTTCAGACGGTTCAGGAATATCAAATTTAATGGTTTTTTGTTCATTCAAATTATTTTGAACATCTTCAGAAAGTCTTGTAATATCCAAGAGATTGCTCTTTGTTTCCATTTTATAGGAATCACCGTTTTTATCTTGAAAATACAAAATATAAGCGCAGGTGTAATTTTTATCGTCAACATACTCTACAATAAAATTACCGCTCAAGAATGACGCCTTTTTGTAAAATTCTTCCTTCAAAATGATTTCATCAACCGAGTCTTTATAGTGTTCTGCAATATCCTCAATTTTTTTTATTATTACGCGGGAATAATTTGAAGTATCGAAAAGATTTGCTAAAACATTATTTTTATTACTTGAATTATTCATAAAAGAAAACATATTTATACCTCCCCGTCAATAAAGCGCCATTCTCAATTCATTTTCCATTTGATTAGTCATATCCGCTTTACCTACCGAATGAACTCTTGCTTGAGCTTCAGGCGGCAATTCAGATACAGGAATTTTGCTCGGCGTCGGTGTATCGTACCATTGTCCATTTTCCAGAGTATACAAATGATGTGTTACTTGTGCATTGTAATTATCAATAAGAGTTGCAATGGCTGTAGCTGCAATTTGCCCCTTTGGACCAAAATGTTTGGCAAATTCTCTGACGACTTTTGAGACATTTGGCAAAATAACTGTGCGGAACAAATCTAAAATTTCACGCCAATGCTTATAAATGTACATTGCGCCTTTACCGATAATTCCTACCAAACCTAACGAGCCAATTAACCCAATTATAAAAGGAATCATTTTAAATCACTTAACCTTTCAAAATTATTTTTAATGTTAAACAACCATGCTCCAATTTCCCAATTTAAATTTAATTTCTCCAAAATCATTTGAATTAAAAACTGTAATAGCTGTCGTTGTATCGTAACCGGATTTTCTGATTGCCTTTTCGTCAAACTCTAACAAAAGTTGATCTTCCTTTACAATTTCGTGAAGTTTACGGGAACAATAAAAATAATTGCCGTTGAGTTTTTCAGTTCCGATACCTACCCAGAATACAAGGTTTATTCCATCATCTGACCGAATACCAATACATTCTTTAGTATCGGAAATATATATTACTTCGCCATTAAACGGTGCGTACAATTTCCCAAAAGGATTTTCAACGGCGACTCCGCGCCCTGTTTTTCCGATTGAAACAAGATTGTCTTTTATAAAATTTAACGGGACAATTTTTCCAACATTAAACCTACTGCTGACAATTATATTTCTTTTGCCTACGTTATAAGTTTTTCCTATTTCGCCTACAGTTTTAGGTCGGCGACCACTTTCTTTTAACTCTTCGAGAACATGTTGTTCAGAAACAGGCTGTTTAATATTATCTGTACTTTCATTTTTAGATTTATTATCTGAAAGAATAGCCACGCCTGTAGCAATTCCCAATGCTATCAATACAGCAGGTAACATTTATTTTTCACCCCTTTTAAAACTTTTGATTGTTATCTTATTATTTAAGTTTTTTTTATTCTTCTTCAAAAAAATCGACAACTTCAACTTTTTTATTTTCCGACGATTTTTCAAGCATTTCAAGAATTTGAACAGGTACTTCAGATTTTAAAACTTTGAAGGTACTGCTATTTTCAATCCATTTATCATCTTGCTTGTAGTAAAGAGCATATTTAAAAGTTACAGCGTCTTTATTTGAATCTACGGCATAAACCGTTGAAGCGTATTGCGTATTTTTATCAAGATTTTTTAAAAAATGTATTTCTAAATCATCAACAATTTTAACTGCGTCATTCCAATTATTAATTATCGGAAAAACCGGCATATCAAAAGGATATGGTATCATAAATGTTATTTCACCTCCTTAATATCTTTGCCTTGTTTGGCAAGTTGTGCTTTAACGTGCTCTTCAGAAACAGGAATTTTTCCTTGATTTGCGTTTTTGCTTGCGATAGTTTCTTCGATCATTTCAAAGACAAAAGATTTATCGACAATCGGCGAATTTTGCCGCGCCGCTTTAAAAGCCGCCATTAAAATTGCGTTTGAAATATCACTGCCGCTGATACCGTCATATTTTTCGGCAATTTCATCAATATCAATATTGTTTGGCATTGTCGGCAAAATGTAATGTTTCCAAATTTTTTTTCTGCATTCCAAATCCGGCAATTTAAATTTAACGTGCGTAGAAATTCTACGCATAAACGCGGGATCAAAATTTTCAATAAAATTCGTGGCGAAAATAATAAAATCTTGATAATCATTCATCAGCATAAGCATAACCGAGCGCGTTTGATTTACACTGACATCGGTTGCGCTGTTCATATTTGTAACGCGTTTGCTTAAAATTGCGTCTGCCTCGTCGAAAAATAAAATACTTCCCGAATTTTTCGCCGCCTCAAATGCTTTTCTGATATTTTTCGGCGTTTCGCCGACGTACTTTGATTCAATGTCGGCATAATTGACGACAAGAATTTTTTTGCCCAAATGTTTTGCAATGGCATGAGCCGCCATAGTTTTACCTGTACCGGGCGCACCATAAAAATTTATTCCGATACGCTTGGACTGTTTATAAACTTTCTGAAGTCCCCATTCCTCGAAAACTTTCTTGGAATTTTCGGCATAATTTGCCACGTCAAGAATTTTATCTTTAACTGCCTGCGGTAAAATAATTTCATCAAAAGAATATTTAGGCTCTTCAGGCGAAAATACAATGTCAGGCTGTTTAGTTTTTTGCGAGTTTTTAATTTTGTCTTCAGCCGCCTTTTCATCTTCGGGAGTAATTATTTTCCATTTTTCCACAGTATCAACTCCTTTATATAAAAAAAACACATTAATTTCAAAATTTGTTGTCCCGTTGGAACAATTTTAAAAACTTTTTCAATTACATTAAAACAAAATTTATTATACCCCCCCCCCTATTTGTTTTTGTCAAACTATGGCATGTTGGAAAATCAAAAAATTTTGTGCAACCTTTGCAATTTTGTTTATTTTTCTTAGTGGCTGTTGGTAAACTCTTTTTACTGAGATTTTTTATATTGAACGTACTTTTTCTTTTCCAAAGCAAAAAGAAAAAGTACCAAAAAGAAAGTGCTTTTTTGCGGTGCTGTTTTTTCGTCCGCGAAAAAACGCACCGCCCTGCAAAT
>CAJOGS010000177.1 GCA_905234045.1 uncultured Selenomonadaceae bacterium
GTTGCACAAATTTTGAAATATGCAACTAATCGCAGTTTGATAATTTTGGACGAAGTCGGGCGCGGCACTTCGACTTTTGACGGTATGAGTATCGCCCGCGCCGTGATTGAATACATTGACAAAAAAATTAAAGCGAAAACGCTTTTTGCGACGCACTACCACGAATTAACCGACCTTGCAGAGACTTCGACGAACATTGAAAATTTTTGTACGGCGGTTAAGGAACGCGGCAAAGAAATTATTTTTCTTCGCAGAATCAGTCGCGGCGGTGCAGATAAATCTTACGGCATACAGGTTGCGAAATTGGCGGGCTTGCCAAATTCTGTTATGAAACGCGCCGAAGAAATTTTAACCGATCTTGAAAATTCTGAACCTGTAAAAGCCGTGCCTGTACAAAATAAAAATCCCGCGCCTGTGCAAAGTTTATTTGTATCGCAGGGACTACAAGAGTTGTTAAAATTAGATTTACCTACATTGACGCCGATTGAGGCTTTAAACGCGCTTTACAAATTGCAGGAAATTGCAAAAAACGAAATTGGAGAATAACAGCGGCTACGGTCGCTGTTTTTATTGCAGGAATATATTTCCTCGCGCAGAATTTGTAACCTAAAAATTTATAGGAGGTTTTCAACTTGAAAACTATTACAAAAAAGATTTTATTGGCAAGTGTTACGATTGGCGTACTTACGCTATTTGTGACGGGGGGGGGTAGTTTCTGCTGAAAATATAACGCTTCAACCTTCTGAGCCTTCAAATAATAACGTTGAAGTAAGTGAAAACGACTATACGATAAATGGCGAAACTAAAATAATCAATGCCGATGATTATTATAATGGCGTTTATGGTGCTTATATTTCTGAAGGTAATGCTACAAATAACATAGTAAATATTACTGGCGGATTAATTAACCATGGGATTTATGGTGGATATTCAACTTCCAATTCCGAATTTAACGAGATTTATAGGTCTTACATATGATAACGGCGATAATCCTATCTATGGTGGTTTTTCTAATAACGGAACAGCTGAACATAATATTGTAAATATTACTGGTGGATTAATTAGATCTGGGGTTTATGGTGGATATTCAACTTCCAATTCCGAATTTAATGAGATTAATATTAGTGGTGGTACTATATCTATCAAAACATCCTATTTATGGCGGTTTTTCTAAAAATGTTGCCGCCGGATATAATACAATTAAAATCACTGGTGGTAATATAGATAGTGAAGTTTATGGTGGTTATTCCGCAGGAGATACCATTGCTAACAGAGTTATTATTAGCAGCGGAAATATAACTGAATCCGTTTATGGTGGTTATTCTTCTTCTGATGGTTGGGTTGGATTGAACTACATTGATATTTATGGCGGTCAATTTGATAATGTTAATATTTATGGAGGTTACGCTCTAAAGTTTACTTCTGCGCGTAATGAGGTAAGAATTTATGGAAATCCAAAATTAGACAATGCATATTTATACGGTGGTGGCACGTTCATTGGTGATTCTGTCGACAACACACTTAATATTTACACAAAAGGTTTAACTGCTAAAAATATTGATAGTTTCCAAAATATAAATTTCTATATTCCAGTTGGTACAGTGAATGGCGATACAATACTCACTCTGACAGAAACTACAGAAACAAATTTTAAAGGTACTTGGATTCACACAGGTACAAATTTAATAGGTGTCAAGATTAATGCTGGAGTTATGGCAGGCAATAATACTTTGAATAATGGCGACACAGTAATTTTGCTGACTAATGAACACGGATTAACTACAGACGGTACAACCTACGGTAAACTTACTGAAGGCGTCTCTTTAACGCACGATTTAACAGTTTCGCGTTCTTCGGACGGTAAAAGTATCGTTGCACAAATTGGCAGTACAACTACCCCAACTACCCCAACTACACCCGTTTTGAATAAAGAAACTTAAGTATTGCCGCTTTCAACCGATGTTTCAAGTTTTCAAACTGTTAATATGGCAATGGATACACCAACATTGCCTGATATTCCGTCTAATATTTATGATATGAACAATGAATCCGACAGCGATAGCGGAAGTGTCAGCGAAGTTGTCAACGTTCCAATAATTGAGCCGCCTCGCGGTTGGGAAATTTTTGCAAATATGGGCGGCGGTTCTTTGAAATTTAAAGGCAGTGACGGCTCGCATGTCGATATGACGACGCAGAGTATAAATTTAGGTTTTGCGCGGAGTCTCGAACAAAGCGCGGGCAAACTTACCATTGCGCCAATTATTGACTATGTAAGCGGCAATTATGACAGTTACCTTGAATTTGGAACGCACGGCAGCGGCAAAACTCGTTACATTGCGGGCGGTTTAATAGCGCGGCGAATGTTGGACAACGGCTTTTATTATGAAGGCAGTGTCCGTGTCGGCAAAGTAAAAACTGATTTTGCTTCTGACAATATAGACAAAACAGGCGCGTTTGGTCGGGTAACTTATGACACTTCGGCAACAACTTTGGCAGGACATTTGAAAATCGGCAAGGCGTTCAGACTGAACAAAAATAATTTCTTGGACGTGTACGGCGTTTACTACCACGCACACCAAAACGGCATGAGCGCGGATTTATCAAGCGGCGAATATTATAATTTTTCATCGGCGAACAGCGGCAGATTCAGAATCGGTTATCGCTTAACAACTAAAGTCAGTAAAATCAGCAAAATTTATACAGGGCTTGCTTATCAGTACGAACATTTAAGCGGCGTAACTGCAAATTATAAAACTTATTCTACACCCGGCGCGGGTGAAAGCGGCTCAAGCGGTATGTTGGAAGTCGGCTGGATTATTAAGCCGATGAAAAGCAGTCCCGTTGCAGTTGACATTAACGCTACAGGTTGGATCGGACATCAGCGCGGTATTACTGCAATGGCGAAAATCCAAAAATCTTTTTGATAATTAAAAAATATTGCCGCTAAAAAATTTTTGCTGTAAAATACTCTCTGATTCTATGTAATTGGAGAGTATTTTTTACTGTTACATTTGAAAGGAAGTTAAAAAAAATGGCTGAAAACAAAGATAAAAAATCTTCAATTTGGAGCAAGTACACTGACGAAGACAAAAAGTCTCTTGAGGAACTCAACAAAAATTACATTGATTTTATGAGCGAATGTAAGACCGAGCGCGAAAGCGTAGAATTTGCGATTGCGGCGGCTGAAAAAGTCGGTTATAAAAATCTGCGCGACGTTATCGCCAACCGTCAACGCTTGAACGCGGGCGACAAAGTTTATTATGCTTTTATGAAAAAATCTTTGGTAATGTTCCAAATTGGCAGTGAACCTATTCAAAACGGCTTGAAAATTCTCGGCGCACACATTGACACTTGCCGCCTTGACGTGAAACAAAATCCGCTTTACGAAGACGGCGGACTTGCTTACCTCGACACGCACTATTACGGCGGAATTAAAAAATATCAATGGGTAACTTTGCCGCTTGCAATGCATGGCGTTGTTGTCAAAAAAGATGGCACCGTTATAAAAATTAATATCGGCGAAAAGCCTGAAGATCCCGTTTTCTGCGTGACAGATTTATTGATTCATCTTTCGCAGGAGCAAATGAAAAAAGACGGCACAAAAGTTGTTGAAGGCGAAAATTTAGATATTCTTATTGGAAATTATCCGCTCAAGGAAGAAAAAGACAAAGAATCAGTCAAGGCGGGCGTTTTGAAACTGCTGAAAGATAATTACAACATTGAACAGGAAGATTTTTTGTCGGCAGAATTGGCACTTGTACCGGCGGGGCGTGCGCGTGAACTCGGACTTGATCGCAGTATGGTTTTGGCGTACGGACATGACGACAGAGTTTGTTCCTACACTTCGTTAGTTGCAATGTTGGAAATTGCCAACGAAAATCTTGACAAAACTGCTTGCTGTCTTTTGGTTGACAAAGAAGAAATCGGAAGTTACGGCGCAACCGGTATGCAGTCAAAATTTTTTGAAAATGCACTTGCCGAATTGATGAACGTTTGCGGACAATATACAGAGTTGGGACTTCGCCGCGCTCTTCAAAATTCTTTTATGCTTAGTTCAGACGTTTCAAGTGCGTATGACGCACTTTACGCCGCCGCTTATGACAAGAAAAATGTTGCATATCTCGGTAAAGGTATGGTTTTCAACAAATTTACAGGCAGTCGCGGAAAATCCGGCGCAAGTGAAGCAAACGCCGAATTTGTCGGCAAACTTCGTGATATTCTCGACAGAAACAATGTCGGCTATCAATTTTCAGAACTCGGCAAAGTTGATTTGGGCGGCGGCGGCACAATCGCTCATATTATGGCGGTTTACGGTATGGAAGTTATTGACAGCGGCGTTGCAGTGTTGTCAATGCATGCTCCGTGGGAAGCTGTTTCAAAAATTGACGTTTACGAAACTAAAAAAGGTTACGTTGCTTTCTTGAAGGAAATTTGAATTTATGAAAACAAGAAAACAGGGGACAGGAGACAGGTGACAGGGAAAAATCTGTTTCCTAATCCCTGTTTCCTTTATCC
>CAJOGS010000178.1 GCA_905234045.1 uncultured Selenomonadaceae bacterium
CTTGACAATACACGGCAATTTACGCTCATCATAAACTCCATCGTCAAGCAATTTCTGTACTGCCGCACGACGTCGATGTCCCGATATTATTGTATATTTTCCGTCACATTTTTCGCTTACCGTCAACGGCTCTACCAAATGCGATACAGAAATCAAAGCTGCTAAAGAATCTATGTCGCGTAACCCATAAAAATTTCGAGGATTACTTTCAAGATTTTCTATATCTATAGAAACAATTTTTTCTTCTGCCTGACTTACCTCATTCAAAATATTTCCAAGACTCACGTTTTTTATCACGGGATTGTTCTCTACAGAAATTTCTTTTTCTCCAGACAATAAAATTTTTAACGGCACTTCCAAAATTTCTGCCATTTCCTCCAAGATTTCTACCGCATGCGGTTCTTTTATTCCTCGCTCCCAATTTGTCAGCGTATTCCGCGATATTCCCAATTTTTCCGCCATCTCATGAGTTGTTAAACCGCGTTCTTGTCTCAATTTCCTTATGCGCTCTCCAAATTTTTCCATTCTTCACCCATAAAATCATCTAAAAATATTTTTTAATTTTTTGTGCAAATTCCGTCAGAACTTTTTCCAGCTCCTCACTTTTATTCGCATTGATATGCAACTGAATTATTTCTTCAAATTTTGGTATCATCTCCCTCGCTATTTTTACGTCATGTTTTAAGCTGTCATTATGAAAAACTTCCCCTTCCTCACCTACCTCTATCAGCTTGTGCAATTCTTCTTTAATGTACTCCAAATGTTCTATAAATGCCAGCACTTTTTCGGTGGCGTATTTTTCATATTCCATAAGTTGTATTTCCAGAGCAATTTTTTTCAAATGAATTCGACCGTAATCCATATATTGGTCTATCAGCGTTCCCAACGTCGATATATTCCCGTACGCAATTATGTGCTTTAATTTTCGATTTTCTTCCCGCACTCGCCTTAATTCTCGTTGTAATTTTTCATTGCTCGCAGAAATTTTTACAGACGAAACTTTTTCTACTTCCATTACACAATCTGACATCGTTTGCCTCCCTTCTCGAAATTACTGACATATAGTATCACAAGTTTACCAACTCTCATAACACAATTTTGCAACTTCATAAAAAAATTACTACTGATCGGACGGACGGACCGAGTGGAAACCTATTTAAACGAAATTTTTTTGAGATAGTAAAAAAATAGCGGTTAGTTTTCTTTTTCAACTTAAAGGTTAATTTTAGAAAGGTAAAAAAAATTTTGGATTTTGAGTCTTCCACTCGATCCATTTCCACATCTTTTGAACTTTAATTTGAAATTTAGACGGATTAAATAAAAAAATACTTCCCAAAAACCTCATACTTTGAAATTTCTGCAAGTTCTTTTCGATTCAAGCAACAAAAAATGGGCATAAGCCCAATAAAATACCGTTCCAATTTTGTCTTAAAATTGGAAATTATGTGATTGATTAAAAAATGGCAAACCTTAATAATCTCTCATTTCTAAACTTTTTTTGAAATGAAAGTAATCAAAATATTTTCAGGCAATGGGAAAAGATTTAGCGGAAAAAGTATTATTTACTCAAGCTGGTAAAAGTCGTTGTCTTCAACGCCGTAATTGATTTCGTCTTCTGTCAAGAACTCTTCATCTTCAAAATAAGGAGTTTTGGAAGTTTGAGTCGATGCCGTAACAGAAATGTCGCTGTCTGAAATATTTTGCGAATCAGATTCGACAGATTCAGTCACAGAGTTATCGCTGTCCGAAATATCTTGCGGCTCCAAATTAACTTGGACAACTTCAACCGTTTCAGGAACAGGCGGTTCAGGTTCGGAAACAACGTCAGAAATGTCACGAACATAGACGGATTTTTGGTCGCCGTAAACGCCACATTTCTTTCGCCCGTACCGCGTCCATTCTTCAGGTAAGTCACGAGCAAGAATATCGGCAATGCGATTTATGGATTTGCGCTGGTCATAACCGAAACCGAAACACTCGTTATAAATTTCAGCGGAACAAATCGAATCGCGCAGTTCAACGCCGTAAATTTTGAAAGCATCGCAAAGAGCACCACGTTCGAGAATTTGAACATTGGCGATTGAAGTTTCCTCATCATTTTTTGCACGATTCAGAATTTCCATCAACGCCTCCATTTCGACAGGACGTTTTCTGGCGTGTTGACGACGAATCAATTCATCTGGAGTAATATAAATATGATGTTCGGAGCAGAATTTCTTGCGTTCGTCCTTAGTCAAAAGATTCCAAATAACTTGGTAAGGAATGGGCAGATTGATAAATTCAAGAATTTCGCCGACCATCGCGTCGTCAATGGTGTAATCCGCCGCAACATTCTCAATCATATCTTGAGTAGCACGAGAAAATCTGAGACGATTATCATCAAAATGCCCGCCGTCAAGTTTTACGAATTCATTGTATTTTTGGAAAAGTTCAGCCCAAAGTTGGTTGACGTAATTTTTGGTTAATCCTTCCTTGAAAGAGCAATAATCGTTGTGGCACTTAATGATTGGGAAACGCCGCGCACCTGTAAAATCTTTCAGCGGACGGGAATCGTTGGTAGTGCCGAAGAAAACATTACTGCGTTTGATAGAATCAGCCCGACGCGCATAAACTCTGCGACGCTTATCAACATTTCTGGAAATAAAAGCCTTAATGGAATTTATGCCGGCTCTGGTGAAGGAGTGCAATTCGGGAATTTCGGTAATCCAACTTGAATCAATCGCATCAAGAGCATGAGAATCATCAACGCTGTCAAGAAGTTCGGTGTACCAAGAAGAGCCAAGCATTTTGAGAATATGACTTTTGCCGATACCCTGATTACCTTGAAAGATTGGCATATACTGATATTCGCAACCCGGATTGTAAACACGAGCAATGGCAGCAAGCAAACTGATGAAAGTTACCTCGCGAGTATAAGCCGAATCTTCCGCGCCGAGAAAATCAATGAAAAAAGTTTCAGCACGAGGAACACCGTCCCACGCAGGTAATTTTTCAAAATAATCTTTGACGGGGTGGAAAGAATTTTTATGAGCCCTCATGTTGAGATAATCAAAATAACGTTTTGGATAATAGAGTTCGGTGTAGTTAGTGCTGATATAATCTTGAAGGAAAGCATCATCAATGTCAGACCAAAGTTGTCCAATACGCGAACCGCCTTTGTCCCACGGCAATTTTTTCAAAATAACATCGGCTTTCAAAAATTCGTCGTGACCAATAATGCCCTGAATAAGCGGATCATTATCGAAGATTAAATTAAGATTGGCGGCAGTAGCTTTAACAGCAACAGGTTCACCGAGACGATTGTATTTCCATTCGCAATTATCGCGAATAAGTTGAATAATTTCCTCATCGCGTTCGGGAGACTGCGGTGTATTTTTTAAAGAGTCAAGGCGAGAAGAATTTTCCTGAAGATGTTGAATGCGTTGAAGTTCACGACGTTTTTTATCTTGAATACGCTGTTCTTTCGCGAGCTGATTTTGGAAAGCCCCGTGAACTTTTTCAACAAGGCGAGCCGATTTTTTGATAATCTTGCGCAAATCGTCAAGAGAAAAACTCGTCAAAAATTTCAAATCGGAATTATCGGATTTTTTGGCGTTCTCTTTGGCTTTCTTGAAAATCTCAATGAAATTATTAACCAACGAATTATTAAAACTGTAAAAAGTGCAGAGTCCCAACGCACGACGAAGATCTTCAGAGTCAAACAATTCCACAGTAATTTTTTCAACCGAAACATCTTTAAGTAAAGCGACAGAATCTTTGAGTTCAGTCAAAACGTCGTCGGCAATTTTGCCGTGAGATTTTTCAAAAGCCGCAACTTTTTTGTTAAAGGTAGCGTCGGCTTTGATTTTGTCGGCAACAAGTTCAAGTTCAGCCGAGCCTTCGGAATAAATTTCGGAAATACGTTGAGCGAGAGCCTGTTCGTCATGCTGCAACCAATCATTAGCGTCAAAATCCATTTTGTCAGACAAAATTTTATTGACAGCAGGAAAACCGCGTTTGTTCAGTTCGTCAATAAATTTTTTCGCATTAGTCTGACCGGGATTATTAGCCGAACTGTCATTGTCAA
Source organism: uncultured Selenomonadaceae bacterium (assembly GCA_905234045.1). Classification (GTDB taxonomy): domain Bacteria; phylum Bacillota; class Negativicutes; order Selenomonadales; family Selenomonadaceae; genus Quinella. The sequence continues at coordinate 4,067 of CAJOGS010000178.1, forward strand.
ACATTACAATAAATTTAATATTGCAATCGGGATTTTTATCAAGCCATTCGAGCAAAAGTTTGTAATTGGCACAGCCGCTGACCGCAATGGCAGGAATTTTGCCGTCGGAAACCTGCCAAATACTCATAGCATCGAATTCGCCCTCCACGACAATGACAGTGGAATCGAAAGTCAGAGCCTCAATATTAAAAATTTCCTTAGAACCCGCGTGTTGTTTCGCAAATTGTTTGGGTACGTCGGACGAAATTGCGCGCGCAAGATAATGAAACTTCGATGTAGGAATAATAAGTCTTGCGGAAAGAGGAGCGTTGGGAACTTTGGGATGCCGCCAAGCAGAAGTGAATCCGCAATTAAAATGTTCCAAAGTTTTCAACAAAAGCCCGCGACGAGCAGAAACGGGGAGATTTTCAATGTTGATGAAAGCCTCCTCAATGAAAG
>CAJOGS010000179.1 GCA_905234045.1 uncultured Selenomonadaceae bacterium
AGTTATCGACAAATACGGCGCGGACTCCTTGCGCTTTATGTTGGTTACAGGCAACACGCCCGGCAATGATTTAAGATTTTCTTGGCAGCGCGTGGAATCTGCGCGAAATTTCGCAAATAAAATTTGGAATGCGTCAAGATTTTTGCTGATGAATCTTGAAAATTTCGATACAGATTTTAAACCGGCTGAAAGTGATTTAACTTTGGCTGATAAATGGATAATTTCCCGCCTGAATCGCACGGCTAAAAATGTTACAGAAAATCTTGATAAATTTGAACTTGGCGAAGCGGCGCGGCTTATGTATGATTTTATCTGGTCAGAATTTTGCGATTGGTACATTGAAATGACAAAGGCGCGTTTGTACGGCGAAGACGCCCGCGCAAAAAATACCGCGCTTTTCGTTTTAAATACAGTGCTTGAAAAATCTTTGCGCCTGTTGCATCCGTTTATGCCGTTCCTTACAGAAATTATCCGCCAAAAACTTCCCAACGCTGAAGGCTCGATAATGCTTGCAAATTGGGTTGAGGCGGGCGAAATTGACGAAGTTGCAGAAAATCAAATGCAAACTGTTACCGAAATTATAAAAGTCATTCGCAATTTAAAAAATGAAGTTGGCGTGGAGCCGCGCAGAAAATCTGAAGTTGTTTTGAAAATTGCAAACGCCGATACTTTGAACGTGGTTAAAGCGAATGTAAATTATATTTGCGAACTTGCCGCCGCCGAGCCTGTAACTTTTTCAGATGAAAAACCGCAACACGCATTGGCGGGCGTTGCAGGCGGCGTTGAAATTTTCTTGCCGCTCAAAGATTTAATCGACACTGAAAAAGAAATTGCGCGCCTTAACAAAGAACTTGAAAAACTGAAAAAAGGTATTGCGTCAACTGAAGGCAAACTTAAAAACGAAAAATTTATTTCAAAGGCACCTGCTGAAGTTGTGCAAGCCGAAAAAGATAAACTTGCCGCCGCGCAAGAAAAAATTTCGTCCGTCGAATCACGAATTGAACAGTTAAAAAATTTATAAATCTTGACAAAATATTTACTAATTGTTATACTTCGCAAAATTAATAATTAAACCGTTGAAGCGGAGATAACGGCGAAAAATGCCTGTACAGAGAATCCACGTTGCTGAGAGTTGGATCAGAAACAGTTCGTCAAATGGACCGCAGAGGGCGCAAGGAAATTTTAGGGGCTAGATTGTTAGATGGCTAGATGATCAGATGGATAGATGGATAGTAAAATACTGACCACTGACAATCTGACTAACTGAACATCTGACTAACTGAACATCTGACCATCTAAAAAAGTATTCTGCGACGTGGGGCGTACGTTAATCGCCGGAAGTATGACAGTACTTCGCTAAGAGCACGATTTTTAACCGTGAAACAGGGTGGCACCGCGGATTTATATAAAAAATTCGTCCCTGACAGGATTATATTCCTGTCGGGGATTTTTTAGTTCCCGACAAATTGAGGAGGTTGCAAAATGCAAATTAAACCGACTTTGCAAGAAGTTCAAAAAATCGCCGCTGAAGGAATTTATAAAGTTGTTCCCGTAAGTTGTGAATTGTTGGCGGACGTGAAAACGCCAATAGAAGTACTGCGCGTTTTAAAAAATGTTTCGGCGCATTGCTATATGCTTGAATCAGTTACAGAAAGCGAACATTGGGGGCGTTATACTTTTCTAGGCTACGATCCCAAACTTTGTATCACTTGCACAAACGGCAAAATGAAAATCGGCGACGACGAAATTTTTACTGATAATCCGTCTGACGAAATCAGAAAAATTTTGGCAAATTATAAAAGTCCGCGCCTTGAGAATTTGCCGACTTTTACCGGCGGGCTTGTAGGTTATTTCGCCTACGATTATATTTGCTACTCTGAACCGACGTTGAAAAATTCGGTTACCGACACGGAAAATTTTCAAGACGTGGATTTAATGCTTTTCGATAAAGTTATTGCCTTTGACAGACTGCGCCAAAAAATTATTTTAATTGTAAATATGCCGCTGGAAAATTTGGAAGAAAATTATAATTGTGCAGTTGACGAACTCAAAAAAATTCGTGAATTGATTTTGCACGGCGAAAAGAAGATTGAACCTGAAGGAAAACTTTTGGGCGAAGTTCAGCCGCTTTTTGACAAAGAAAGTTATTGCAAAATGGTTGAACGCGCAAAAAATTATATTCACGAAGGCGACATTTTCCAGATTGTCCTTTCAAACAGACTTGCCGCGCCGTTTGAAGGCAGTTTATTGAATACTTACCGAGTTTTGCGGCTGATAAATCCTTCGCCGTATATGTTTTATTTTAGCGGCACTGATATTGAAGTTGCGGGCGCAAGTCCCGAAACTTTGGTAAAACTTGAAAACGGCGTTTTGCATACATTTCCATTGGCGGGAACTCGTCCGCGCGGTAAAAATTCTGCTGAAGATTTACAGCTTGAAAAAGAATTGCTTGCTGATGAAAAGGAACTTGCCGAACATAATATGCTTGTAGATTTGGGCAGAAATGATTTAGGCAAAATTTCAAAATTCGGCACGGTTGAAGTTGAAAAACTTCACAGCATAGAAAAATTTTCGCACGTTATGCATATCGGCTCGGTTGTACGCGGCGAAATTCGCACAGATTGTGATGCACTGTCAGCGATTGAGGCGGTACTCCCTGCAGGAACTTTGAGCGGCGCGCCAAAAATTCGCGCTTGCGAACTTATCGCAGAACTTGAAGACAACAAGCGCGGAATTTACGGCGGGGCGATAGGCTACATTGATTTTACCGGCAATATGGATACCGGCATTGCGATTAGAATTATTTACAAGAAAAACGGCAAAGTTTTTGTACGAAGCGGCGCGGGGATTGTGGCGGATTCTGTGCCGGAAAAAGAATTTGAAGAATGTTTGAACAAGGCGCGGGCTTGCCTTTCTGCGTTGGAAATGAATTTGGAGGGTGCGTAAATGATTTTGTTAATTGATAACTACGACAGTTTTTCTTATAACCTGTACCAACTGATTGGCGAAATTTCGGCGGATATAAAAGTTGTTCGCAACGATAAAATCACGATTGACGAAATTAAAAATTTGTCGCCGAGTCATATAATTCTTTCGCCCGGTCCCGGCAGACCCGAAAACGCGGGAATTATTATTGACGTTGTAAAAAATATCAACGTTCCGATTTTGGGCGTATGTTTGGGACATCAGGCGATTTGTGCGGCGTTCGGCGCAAAAATTACCTACGCAAAAAATTTAATGCACGGCAAGCAGTCAGAAATTATTTGCGATAATGATTCTGCGATTTTTAAAAATTTGCCGATGAGATTTTTAGTCGGGCGTTATCATTCACTGGTTGCAGAAGGTTTAACAATGCCTGAAGATTTAAAAATAACTGCGCGCGCGTTAAATGATAATGAAATTATGGCGGTACAACATAAAACTTTGCCGATTTACGGCGTGCAATTTCACCCTGAAAGTATTTTGACGCCGCAAGGCAAAACTATTTTGAAAAATTTTTTGGAGGTATAAAAAATGATAAAAGAGGCAATAATAAAAATTGTCAGCAAGGAAGATTTAACGTACGACGAGGCATTTGCGGCAATGAATGAAATTATGAACGGCGAAACTACGCCGACGCAAAACGCGGCATTTTTGGCGGCACTGTCAACGAAAAGTGCGAAGGCTGAAACTGCCGATGAAATTTCAGGCTGTGCGGCGGCGATGAGAAGTCACGCGCTAAAAGTCGAAACAGATTTTGACGTTTTGGAAATTGTGGGGACGGGCGGCGATAATGCACAAAGTTTTAATATTTCTACGACTTCGGCGTTAATTACGGCGGCGGGCGGCGTTAAAGTTGCAAAGCACGGCAATCGCGCCGCGTCTTCAAAATGCGGTACTGCCGATTGTTTGGAAGCGTTGGGCGTCAACATTAATCAAAGTCCCGAAAAATGCGTGGAACTACTGCGCGAAGTCGGAATGTGTTTCTTTTTCGCTCAAAAATATCATACGTCCATGAAATATGTTGGAGCAATTCGCAAAGAGTTAGGTTTTCGCACGGTGTTTAATATTTTGGGACCGCTGACAAATCCGGCGTCGCCGAAAATGCAACTTTTGGGCGTCTACGATGAATATTTGGTAGAACCGCTTACAAGAGTTTTGATAGATTTAGGCGTTCAGCGCGGTATGGTTGTTTACGGTTTGGACAAACTCGACGAAATTTCTTTGAGTGCGCCGACTGCAATTTGCGAATTTAAAGACGGTTGGTACAGACGTTTTACAATTTCGCCTGAAGATTTTGGATTTAAAATTTGCCAAAAATCAGATTTACGCGGCGGCGATCCTGCAGAAAATGCAAAAATTACCCGTGACATTTTGAGCGGCGTTGAAAAAGGCGCAAAACTTGACGCGGTTTTATTGAACGCGGGCGCGGCGTTTAGTCGGGGAAATTCTGATTT
>CAJOGS010000180.1 GCA_905234045.1 uncultured Selenomonadaceae bacterium
ATATAAGCAAGCAAGTTTTTATCCCTTGCGTGTTTATTCGTAAAAGCAGTAGTAATTGCTTCAATCAACATCTCCTTGCCATATTTCTTTTCCAAATCTGAAAGTACGCATTCGTCGTTCCAATCCATAAGATGAAAAAATCCAACGAAAACGTTTTTTACTTCCTCCGACGGTTTTTTCGTCCCGTCTCCGCCGTCGCTCCCCCCTGCGTGTGCGCCCGCCACGCCACCGCCACTGTCTTGAAGTCTTTCACGTCTTGCAGTCTTGGTGTCTTCCGCGCCCACGTGGGTATAGGAAACAGACGGCTGTGTGCTACCCTGTGTTTCCCCTTGTGCCTTACCCTGTGTGTTAGACTGTGTGTCAGATTGTGTTTCACACCAGGGGGCTGTGGCTAACTGCACGAGCTTGTAGGTAGTTCCGTAGTGTTTGCTTGTCCTGAAGTCTATCAGTCCCGATAACTTCAAGCGGCTCTTTGCGTCAGTAATCGTTTTGGTACTCCGAATTTGGGTAAGCCTCATCAATTCCCTGTCCGAAAGGTCTATCTCTTCCGCCCAATTTGCCGCGTTAAATTTGGCAATTATCCAGTAAAATGCGGCTTGGCTTGCGGTAGAGAGTCTTTGTTTTTCAGCGGCAACGAGAAATGCTTTCCAATTTTCAAAGAAACTCATAACGATTCACCTCCCTATATTCAATTATCAAGAAAAAATGTCAGTGTCAGTCTCCGGACCGTACACTCCCGTTGATTGATTGCGTGTCTTTATCCCGTATCAATCATATTTTTTTTGCTTCCAACGGACAATTCGGCAAGTTTTCTTTTCCATTCCGCCGTAAGTTCAAAATCGTGGCAACGGTTTTCGGTGTAACAATAAACCATGCCGTATTCAACTTTGATAAATTCGACGTGATCAAGATTGATTAAATTTCCGTCGGAAGTAATCTCAAAATCATACATTTTTTCACCTCCTCGTTCCCGAAACTTCGCGGGTTACCACAAAAATTTTAATTTATTTTTTTTTTCTTTTGTGATATTATTCCTAACAGTCCTATTAGGAACTACACAATATTAACAGTTTCAACTAGAACTGTCAACATTTTTAGGGGGGATTTTTATGGATTTTGCAAGTAGAATTGTGGAGTTGCGAAAGTCGCATAGATTAACTCAAAAAGAATTGGCGAATAAAGCTAATCTTAGTGAAATTGGCATTCGGAATTATGAAGGTCGTCGTCGTCTTCCGAGTTGTGAATCTCTTGTCAATCTTTCAAAGTATTTCAAGGTTTCGACCGATTATTTGCTCGGGCTTTCCGACAATCCGCAAGTTGCACGGTGACTAGGAGATTTTCAAGTAGAGTCCGCGCTGTTCGAGATGTGCGCCGGTAACGCTGGTGCCGTTTTCGAGAGCAGTGCGGATTTTTTCTTTGTCGAGTTCGTAAACTGTTCGTTGATTGAAAAAGTCTGACGGAATTGATCCTTCGTCGTCGATTTTCAGCGGGAGTTTACCGCCCGCCTTCGCGACCGTCATAGTCCCGAGATTGGTTAAAACTTTTTTCTTCCCGATAGCGGCTAAATTTTCAAGGTAGTACCCTTTAATGCTTGAAATTTTGTTTTCGAGGGATTTTTTGCACTGCGTCAGACGTTTAATTTCAGCGTCCATCGCCATTGAAGTGGCTTGCAAATTCTGAATCAAGCTGATTCCGTTTTCGCATTTTTCGGTAAGTTGCGAATCAAGCGGTGGCAAAATTTCTTTGAGTTCTTCCTCTGAAATTTCGTCGTCAATTACTTTAAGCCACAGCTCATTAAATTCGCCTGTCAATTCGTGTAACGGTTTCAATTTCAACCTTCCTTTCAGCCGTCGTTGTTTACAGCTTTTTTAAGAACTGAACTCGCCTTGAAGAACGGGAACTTGTGCGCGGGAATAGTCATTTCTTCGCCCGTGCGGGGATTTATGCCTTTGCGCTCGGCAACGTCTTTCACGTCGAAAAGTCCGAAATTTTTCAACTCGACTTTTTCACCTGCCGACAACTTCGCCTGAATTGTCGTCAAAGTCTCGTTGATGATTTTTTCCGTCACCTTGACGGTTTCGCCCGTCGAAGTCGCAACTTCCTGAATCAATTCTTTTTTATTCATAATGAACCGACCTTTCATTTGCCCTTACGCAAGCCGCCGAATTTCTTGAGCGGCTGTGTCAATGTTATAGTAACGGTTCTTTTGATTTTGAGAATTTCTTCAAGTCTATAAACGGCAAGTTCCACACGTTCATCCCAATTTAAATTAGCTCTAACTTGAAGTTGCAAAGTCACTTCGTCGCCAATTTTCAAAAAATCTTCCGCAATCTGCGTTGTGGCAGAGTAAAAACCGACAGGAATTTCATCTTGTTCGGATTTTTAATGCTCTTAATAGTGCCTGTCAAAATCATTTTTATCACTCCTCATTTACTTTTTGAAATATCTTCATATAATTTTTACCGAAAGGAGGTGGTGCACAGCTTTTAAATTCAGTGTGAAAGGAGGCGAAATCTGTGGTTAAAAAAGTTGACCTTCAATTTGATTTTGATATTCCGTGTCAAAAATGTGGCAAAAAATTTAAAGTCAGCACCGGAAACGTTGGCAAATCTGTAAAATGTCCTCATTGCAGAACAACAACTCAACTGAAAGACAATGGTTTTACAAAAGGACTTCAAAAAGCCAATAATGCCCTGAACAAGCTCTTCAAAATTTAATACTTTTTCGCAAGTTGATTAAAAAATATTTAGTGAAAGTTGCAAAAAACCTCGCTGATAAGCTATAATAAACAAAAAATAGGGAGGTGTGAGATATGAAAAACAACAGCATTGGTAAAAAATTATACGCAAGAAGAAAGGAACTTTCTTTGACGCAAAAACAAATCGCAGATTATGTTGGCGTGACAGAAGCAACTGTCTCTCGCTGGGAGTCGGGAGAAATTGACAATATGCGTCGAGATAAAATTGCAAATTTAGCCCGTGTGTTAAAAGTATCTCCTCTTCTGATTATGGGATTAACCGAAGAGGAAACTCAATCTGATTCAAAAAATTTTGTCAGTGATACAGATGAAACAAGATTGCTCGACGGATACCGCGAATTAAACGACGACGACAAAAATTTTGTTTTGGGAATGATAGGACGGTTAAGTTTTAATCGCACGTCCGCAGAAATGACAGTTTGAGGGAAAAACGATGGGTGAAAACAAAGATAATGAGTTTCTTTCGCAACAATTCAAAGACAGGATTATTCAGAGATTAGACGAAAAAGCCCCGAATGTTCGTTGCCCTATGTGTGGTAACAACAATTTTATTTTAGTGGACGGCTTGGCAAAACATACGCTCCAGCGGAAAAATTCATATGAAATCGGTGGACGTTCCTTACCTTGCGCCTTGACGGTTTGTACAAATTGCGGATTTTTAGCCGAACACGCCATTGGCTTACTTGGACTTATGAAAGATGTTGATGATCCGAATGATTCTCAAAAGGAGTGAAATTTTCGATGTCGAACAGTTCTTTGCGTACTGTTTTAAACAGAAACGATGAGGAGTTTCTTGAAGAGATTTCCACTCTTAAAGGCGGTGGTGATATGGAGTGGCAACACGAATATATTAGAAATTTAAATGATGATGTTCGAGCGATAAGGTCTGAAACTCAAAAAATGCGTCAAGATTTCCACAATGAATTGAACGCAATGCGGTCAGAAATAAATCAAACGTTGGATTCAAAAATAAATTCGTTTTTGGCTGAAATGCGTGACAGAGATAATCAGAGGCATAAGGAAATGTTGGCGATGCAAAATAATATCGCGGGTTTACGAAATGAAATGACTTCTACAAGAAAATGGATTATAGGCTTGGTCGTTGCAGGCAGTATTTCATTTTTAGGAATAGCAGTTTCCGTAGCTTTCGGAGTTTTTAATGTTGTCAATGCTCTTGTAAAATAAAAAAAGTCCCGCCGAAAAGCGGGCTTATTTTTTCAAGGAGTGATTTAAAGACGAATTTACAGTAATTTTTTCTAAAGAAAAGCTGATAAACGTTGATATTATTGGCTTTGTGAAAATGGAGATTTTATCGACCAGATAAAAACATTCGCGCCATTATTCGTGCCGACATTTTCAACGGTCAATTCTTTATTTGGAGCACACTGCGGCTGAAGTGAATACAAACCGTTTGCAGGATAAAAAATTGACAGAGCATTTGCCGTTCCGAAATCAACTGCGAACAAGCAGAAAAAAGCAATCAATCCGAAAACTGCACCCTTATACTTCATGACATCTCCCTATCAATAAACTTTAGAATAACTTTAACCTTGATTAGCAAGAAATCCCCCACTTCTACAAGTGGCGGGATGAATTGCGCTTGACACGCTAAAATCATTACAGTAGAATACAGGCGTTGCAT
>CAJOGS010000181.1 GCA_905234045.1 uncultured Selenomonadaceae bacterium
AAACGTTCATCGGGAACTGCGACAATTCCGACATTCGGCTCAATCGTGCAAAAAGGATAATTCGCCGCCTCTGCTCCGGCTTTTGTAATTGCATTAAAAAGCGTTGACTTTCCGACATTCGGCAAGCCGACTATTCCAACTTCTAAACTGCTCATTAAAAAAATCTCCCTTCGTTGTAGTGCGGTAGTGTTGTAGTGCGGTAGTTTGATAGTAATAGTAACTCGGCGGTCACGGACGACCGCTTAAATCTCTTTCTTTTGTTACTTTTCTTTTAAAAAGAAAAGTAAATCTAAAAAATGAAATATCTTAACAACGAAAATTAAATTTCAAGATAAAAAGAATTTAGACATTAGGACTAACCACTAACCGCTACCCACTAAATACCAACGTATTCTAAAAAACTGAATTTCATTTGTCAATGTTTGTGATTTATGGTAAAATTCTGACATTAAGAGTATTTTTTGCGTTTAATCGGTGAGGTGCTTAATATATGGGAAAAACACTGGTAATTCTCGGAAGTTCGTGGGGCGACGAAGGCAAAGGAAAATTCGTTGACTACTACGCGCAAAAAGCTGATATTGTCTCCAGAGTTGCGGGCGGCTCAAATGCCGGGCATACTCTCAGCATTGACAATGTTGAATACAAATTGCGGCTGATACCTTCAGGCATTTTGTGTGAAAACAAAATTTGCGTTATCGGTAACGGCGTTGTAGTTGACCCTAAAGTTTTGCTTGAAGAAATGGATTCATTGACTGCACGCGGCATTGACGTTTCAAAAATTCGCCTTTCCAATCGCGCTCATGTAGTTTTACCGTATCATCAAATGTTGGATCAACTTTCAGAAAAATCTCGCGGCGATAAAAAAATTGGTACGACAGGGCGCGGAATTTCTCCTTGTTATATTGATAAAGCTGACAGAATCGGTATTCGTGTTTGCGATTTTATCGACAAAGAAGAATTTGCGGCGAAATTGAAAATTGCGCTGGAGCAAAAAAATATTATCCTGCAAAAAATTTACAATCAAGAACCGTTAAACTATGAAGAAATTCTGCGCGAATATGAAGGCTATGCTGACAGATTGCGCCCGTATGTCTGCGACACGATAACTTTGCTGAATGAAGAACTCGACGCGGGCAAAAAGATTTTATTTGAAGGCGCACAGGCTACAATGCTTGATATTGATTATGGAACTTATCCATATGTCACGGCAAGCCACCCCGTAGCGGGCGGCGTTTGCGTAGGTGCGGGAATTGCTCCAAAGAAAATTGATACGGTTGTCGGCGTCGTCAAGGCGTATACAACGCGCGTCGGTGAAGGTCCTTTCCCGACTGAACAACTTAACGAAATTGGCGAACGTTTACGCGCTGAAGGGCATGAATTTGGAACTGTTACGGGGCGTCCGCGTCGTACCGGCTGGCTTGATGCTTGCGTTGTAAAATACGCGGGGCAAATTTCCGGCATTGATTATTTGGCAGTTACCAAAATGGATATTTTCGACAATTTCGACGAAATTAAAATGTGCGTTGCCTACAAACTCGACGGCAAAATTATTAATGAAATTCCCGCAAGTTTAAAAGTTTTTGCAAAGGTTGAGCCGGTTTATGAAACTTTTGAAGGCTGGAAATGCGATACTTCAAAAATTCGCAACTATGAAGATTTGCCCGCCAATGCAAAAAAATATTTGCAACGTCTTGCAGAAGTTACCGGCACAAAAATCGGCATTGTTTCAGTCGGTGCGAACAGAGATCAAACTATTGTTGTTGAAGATATTTTTTAAATTGTCAGCAACTTTCAATCTAAAAAAGCCGCGTGTATTACGTGGCTTTTTTTGTGTCAAAATTTTCTCCGCTATATCTTATGGCGTGTTGAAAAATTCACTTTTTACTGATGAATTTTATTTGCTGATATTTTTTTATTAAAATGTACGTTATTTTTTCCGAAGCAAAAGTAGTTGGATAGTAGGGTAGTGTGATAGTTCGGTAGTAAAAACTATCATACTACAAAACTATCGAACTACCACACTACAAACCGTCCGCACTTTGCGGATTTTGATTTTTTCAACACACTCTAGGGAGTTTTGAAAAATTAATTGAAAATGCTGATTCACGAATTATTTTTTGTTCGATGATAGCGAAAAAACAGCACCGCAAAAAGCGTCTTTCTTGCAAAGGCGACAAATACTTTTGAAAAGACAAATAAAAAGTACATTTAATATAAAAAAAATATCTAAAAAAAATATCTAAAAAAAATATTTTACCAACAGACACTGATTAATTTCTCCCGTTTCAAATAAAAAAAGACCGAATCCAATCATCACTGATTAAATTCGGCAATTAATTTTTTTATTTCTACCAAAAATTTATTTCGTTCCGACAATCGCTTTTCTGATTAAATCAATCGGAATAATTGTGAATGCCATCGCAATTACAAACGCCCATTCAGTAGCAGTTAAACCGAAACAGCGCAGAATTACGCCGCCAAAATACGTCATTGCAACTTGTACAACAACAATCATGCCCATAACTTCCAAAAAGCCGGTATTTCCGCCGATATTGTCGAAGAGATTCATTTTTTCGGTACGTGCATTGAAGGCGTTGAAAACCGCCATAAAGATAAAGAAAGCAAAATAACCTGTCATCAGATACATATTTGAATCAGTTTCACCAACGCGGAAATGTTGATGTGAAAATTCTGTCAGCAGGAAAACTAAGCCCATTGCAAAACACCATACCGAGCCGACGCCGATTTCTGAAAACATGTAACGATTGATAATTTTTTCGTCGCGCTTTTTCGGTTGCTCCTGCATATATCTTGCAAGCGCAGGTTCGCCGCCGAACGCCAACGCCGCCAATGTATCCATAACCAGATTGACCCAAAGAATTTGCGTAATTGTCAAAGGATTTTCCATACCAATCAGCGGGCAGACGAATGAAATTAAAACCGCGCTGACGTTAATTGTAAGCTGGAAGATAATAAATTTTCTGATGCTGTTAAAAATCGTACGTCCGTACAAAATAGCCTTTCCAATGGAGCTGAAATTATTATCCAAAATAACAATTTCGCTTGCCTCTTTCGCAACCTCTGTACCGTCGCCCATTGCAAAGCCGACATCTGCTTTTTTCAACGCGGGCGAATCGTTGACGCCGTCGCCTGTCATACCGACAACCAAATTTAATTCCTGTGCAATTCTTACCAGACGGCTTTTATCAGTCGGCAAGGCGCGGGCAATAACTCTGATTTTCGGCAAAACTTTTTTAACTTCGTCGTCGCTCATTGCGTTAAGTTCCGGCGAAGTCAAAACAACTTCATCATCACTTTGCAACAATCCTGCATCTTTCGCAATCGCCATTGCAGTTTCTTTTCTGTCGCCGGTAATCATAATGACTTGGACGCCGGCTTCTCTAACCTGCTTGAGTGCGGCGGGAGATTCTGCGCGCACTTCGTCACGAATACCGACCGCGCCGACAAAAATTAAACCTTTGTCGGGAAGTTCTCCGTTTTCAACGTCGCCTTCATAAGCCGCCAACGCCAAAACACGAATGGCACGCTCCGCCAATTTATCAATTTCTGCGTTAATGTGGTCAACGCCGTTTAACGGTTGCTTGTTGCCGTTGCCGTCGTAGTAATAACTGCAACGGTCTAAAAGTCTTTCAGGCGCACCTTTCGCCAAAGTCAAATTATACGCGCCTGTAACTTTCGCCAACGAATATTTATTTTTGCTGTTGAAAGGTACGGTATCGCCGACTTTAACATTTAATTCGCCGCCGTCTTTTCCCAATACAAAGCCGAGTAAAGCGCGTTCGGTAGCGTTGCCGCCGACTGCTTTATCGCCGTTTATAACCGCCGAAGTATTGTAACGCACGACCAATGAAATTAATTCGCCGAGCTTTTTCGGAATATCTGAATAAGTTTTGAAACTTGCCGCCGTGCCGTCAAGGAAACTTACAGCCTCAAGTTGTCCCTTTGTGATTGTACCGGTTTTATCGCTGAACAAAAGATTTAAACTTCCCGCAGTTTCAATACCTGAAGTTTTTCTTACCAAAACATTATCTTTGAGCATTTTGCCCATATTTTGAGCGGAAACAATCGCAATCATCAGCGGCAAGCCTTCAGGAACCGCCATAACGATAATTATAACCGCCAACATAACCGCTTCAACCAAACTGTTTAAAAGATTCATCCAGTCGGAGCAATACGCCGCAATTAACGCGCCGTCAAAATTGTTGTGAATAACGATTCTTTGAAACATAAAGGCAACAGCAATCAATACGCCGCCAATGTAGCCGAATTTTGAAATTTGGTCGGCAAGGTCGCCGAGTTTCAATTTTAAAGGCGTGTCTCTGTC
>CAJOGS010000182.1:0-1795 GCA_905234045.1 uncultured Selenomonadaceae bacterium
CCTTGCGTGGCTTGCGTAGCAAGGCATGCTCATAAGCGGCGGCTATGTGAGCGCGCGTCCTTGCGCGCACCAACTTTTCCGCTCTCAGTCTGCTTTTTTACTATCAAACTAACCACTACCCACTAACCGCTAACAAACATATTGAATACCGAGTTTATCGGCAATGGCTTTATCAGTCGAAACAAGCGCGTCACTTCTGCCGACGGGTAAGGAACTGTTACCAATGGGAGCCATTAACTTTCTTAATTCTGCGTCAAACGCCAGTACATAATCAACAATTTTTTGCGCGCCTTTGTCAACGTCCAAACGCTTTACAAGGCGCGGATTTTGCGTGCAAATACCTGTTGGACATTTGCCGGTATTGCAAGCATTGCAACGCCCGTTTTCATTGCCGACACAGCCGAGCAACTGAATTAAAATTTTTCCGCAGAAAACGCCGTTTGCACCTAAGCAAATCATTTTGAAAGCGTCCGCCGCCGCGTTGCCTGTCATTCCAATGCCGCCGCCGCCATAAAGCGGAATTTGTCCCTGCGCGCCTTGTTCAACCGCCGCATTGTAACAATCACGAATTTTTGAAACGACGGGATGCCCCGTGTGGTCAAGTGAAATTTCATTCATGCCGTCGATAAAAAAGCCGCCGCAAATTTTGTAGGGGTCTCTCAATAAATTGTTATAAACTGAAACTGAAGTTGACGACGCCGCGCATTTTATGGCAACGGGTACACGAAAACCGAACGCCGCATTTAATGACAAGTGCATTTTCTGTACAGATTCTTCGATTGAGTACAAGCCTTGATGATTCGGCGGCGATGCCAAAGTTGCCTTCGGTACTCCGCGAATTGCTTGAACGTGTGCCGCAACTTTTTCTGCTTGCAATAAGCCGCCGTCGCCGGGTTTTGCGCCCTGTCCTATTTTTATCAAAACGCCTGCAGGATCTACTTTCATTTTCGGCATTGCTTTTATAATTCTGTTCCAGCCGAAATGTCCCGACGCAATTTGAATGATGAAATATTTCAGATATTCCGATTCCATTAATTTAACCGGCATACCGCCTTCACCGCTTGACATTCTAACCGGCAAGCCGCATTTTTCGTTAAGATAAGCCGCCGCCATTGCCACTGCTTCCCATGCACGGGTTGACAACGCGCCAATCGACATATCTGAAAAAATCAGCGGATAAATCCAACGTACAGGCGGCGTTTTTTTAGTGGCTACAAGTTTGCCGTTTTCCATTTGAAACGGCAATTCTTTAGCCGATAAAACTCTTCCCAACGGCGAACGAATATCAAAAGTATGACGCACTGAATCAAGCGAAGGGTCAGTCATTTGCGAAATTCTGCCGACAATAATTTTATCAAGCGTGCGTTGTGCATTTAAATTTGTACGCCCGCCGCGTTTAATTGGTCCGTGATCCCTTGAAAGTAAATTCCTGCGATTGTCGGGATTTCGCACCGCTCTAATTGCATTGTTTGGACAAACTTTTTCGCACATTCCGCAACCTCTGCAAGCGTTTTCGATACTTGCAACTTGTTTGATAACGGGAATGGCGCATTGCTGATGAACGGGTTCGGGAGAATTTTCTGTTGAAATTGTCATTGATTTTCGTTGCACTTCAACTTTAATTGCCTTGAAAGTGCAAGAGGCGACGCAACTGCCGCACATTGTACAGCGTTCGGCATTATAATCAATTTTCCATGGCAAATCATTAACGCCAATATCTTGAACTTTTACTGCTTCCATCGTATCACCTTCAAATCGTTATCAATCACAACTACTTCACGTTCGTTGGGGTAAA
>CAJOGS010000182.1:1840-9719 GCA_905234045.1 uncultured Selenomonadaceae bacterium
ACTTCCGACGAAATTGCAACAGTCATATCATCGCCGCCGACAACTACGGGGCGCAATTTTTTTGAATCGCAACAAGTCATCATTCTGCCGTCAGGTAAACCTGCAATAATTGTGTTAGGTCCGTTAATTTCCAAATGTGCCAACGATTGACGAATTGAAAGTAAAATATCTTTGTCTTCACGTTCGGCAATTTCAGCGAACGGCAACGGCGTTATAACGTGCTTGTAATATGGAATCGACCATTTCAATTCATGCAAAACATAATGCAAAGTGTACAAAAAATTTTGCGAATCAGATTCAAAGCCAATGTAACCGCGATGAAGATTTTTTTGAAATTCTTTATTTTTGGTGTAGAAAGTATTTTCGCCGTTGGCGCAGAGGGTATAACCTTGCAAGAAAAACGGGTGCGCCGCGTAACGAACAATTTTATAATTTGTATTTTGTCGGCACTGGACAATAATATTTTTCGCCTGCAAAGTGCCGTTATCGTCCCAGAGTCTGAAATAAGTTGCAATGTCACGAGGATCGCCGATTTCTTTCAGCGTCAAAACATCAGGCCAAAATGAATATACGTACCCTTGATTTGATTCAGTCAAAATTTTTCTCAACGCCAGCCGCGTATCAAGCAATAAAGCCTCTCTGCTTTCCTTGTCGTCGTAATGTTCGGGATAATCATAATTTCTAAAAATGTAATACGGCATTGCTTGAATATCCAAATTCGGTTGCTTATTCGGCACGGGCAACCATTCAGCCATTTTCACAAAATTTTTTGCCGACATATAATCTTCAACCAATCTTGCGCCTTGTTTGGTACAAGCCATTGACAAAAGCGGCTTATCCTTGTACAGCGAAAAAACGCCTGTCAAGTCTTGCATTACCATTGCAAAGCCGGAATTGTCATGCCCTTCCTGTTGCGGCAACATTAATCTTAACGCGGTTGAAGGATGAACAGGTTTTTTGCTTTTTATTGCTCCGATTCTGCACATGAAAATTTCTCCTTCGTCAAATTTTGGGGCTAGATTTTTTTCTAACCCCAATTTCTAAAGTTTTTAATAATTTAGGTCGTGTCGGTAAACTTTTTATTTTTGAAAGATTTTTTTTATTTTTGAATGTACTTTCTTTTTGCATTGCGAAAAAGAAAGTAAGCAAACGCTCCTACTCGTCGCCTTTGCAAGAAAACGCTAGCCGCGCATACTGCGGTCACATCGCGTGGCTTGCGTAGCAAGGCATGCTCATAAGCGGCGGCTATGTGAGCGCGCGTCCTTGCGCGCACCAACTTTTCCGCTCTCAGTCTGCTTTTTTTAGTTCGTTCATCAGCAATTAAATATCAAACTATTTAGCGCAACTTTTGCAAATTTTTGGACGCCTTTTCTTTTGTTACTTTTCTTTTAAAAGAAAAGTAAATTTAAATATAAATAAATTTAAGATTGAAAATTTCAATACGCACTGATACTAAAAAATATTTTTTGCGTATTCGTCATAAAGATGTTTAAGTTCCTCTATTTTGTCATACATTTCAACCTGCAATTTTGACGCCGCCGAATATTCGCCGGAATTTAAAGCCTTTGTAAGGCGAGTGAACAAAGATTTTTTGTCGATTGAATCTTTTGCAAGATATTCACGAACTTCCTTAATTTTGTTCCAGTTGTAAGAATCCTGATCGGTGCGGAAATCGGTTTCAATTCTATGAGCTTTACTGACAATTCCGCGCATTTCCGGCAAAATTCTAGAAATTAATTCAGTCTTCCAACGCAATAACGCGCCTTCACGGAAAGATTTAATAATTTGCGGACGAAGTGCGCCGCCCTCCGTGATGACTTTGACTTTGGAAGGATATTTTTCAAAAGCCTCCATATTCTCCCAAACAGTGGCAGGAGGTGCGCCGAACATTGCATCACGTTCTTCAGCGGTATAATCCTCGAAAACGTCTTCTTCACTGCGATAGGCACGATTTTTTTCAAGATAAAAACCGTCTTGCCCCGCCTTTTTGCTAAGTTCGGTAAGCAAATCAACCGTAGTTTTATCAATCGTGGCTTTAATGCCGTCAAGCAGTGCCGAATAAACCGCCGCCAATACAAGATAAGTATTTGTGTAAGGGTTGCAAGCGCGTAATTCAAAGCGCGTTGCCATTGGATTTTTTAAATCACGAATCAAGCCGGCTAAGATTGTGCGGTTGCGACTTGGAATTTTTGGCGTATGTCCCAAACTGGTAACGATACAGACAGGAGCCTCAAAACCGGGTTTTAATCTGTTCAATGAATCATTCGTTGCACTGACAAAAGGATTAATGACTTCGTAATTTTTCAACAGCCCCATAATTGAACCGTAGCCGATAGCATTCATAAAATCTTCTTCAGGATTTTTTGGAGCAAAAAGATTGTGCATTTTGCCGTCTGCGGTAATTGCGGCAAGTCCGATATGTGTATGTTCACCGTTACCTGCAAGCCCGATCATCGGCTTTGCTTTAAAACTGACTTCAAGCCCTTCAGCGCGGAAAATTTCTTTAACGATAGTGCGGACGAACATTTCATTATCCGCCGCCTGTACCGCGTCCGCAAATTTCCAGTCAATTTCCAACTGTTCGCAAACGTGAGTTAAATGTCCAGACTCGTCAATTTGCGCCTTCAAGCCGCCGACTTCTTTATGTCCCATTTCGACATTTAAGCCGTATTTGTCAAGTTCCATTAAACTTTGTTCAAGGGCACAACGTACCGCGCCGTGCGTGCGTTCCCAATATTGTTCTTGCATAACTTGCGACGCCGTCATTTCTTCAACTGCCGCTTCTTCCAACGGCGTTTTTACCCAAAATTCCAATTCTGTTGCCGATGTAAAAACAATGTCAACAACGTCTTTGCCGTTGAAAGTTGTACCGCTGATTTCGGGGTAATGGTGGAATAAGTCAACCAATTCTTTTTTGACATTAATTAAAGTGTCATTCAAAACTGCACGAGAATCAACGCGCTTGCCTTCGTGAATCAGAAAACTTGGGATTCTCAACGTTCCGACGGGTTTATTTGTCATTGTATCGTAGTTTTCAAAATTGTAATCGACGAACCAATTAACCGAAGGATCAACCGGCATATCGACTTTTGCGTTGTTCAAAGTGGCGATACCGGGCAAAACGACGCTTGAGCCGTCAGTTTGTACGGCGCGTCCCGCGTAAAATTCATCAATATCTTTGATAAAAATTTTTACGGGGATTTTTTCATCGGTATCATTGCCCGCCAAATCAATTCCCAACAGCGATACAAATTTAATTTCGGGGTGGTCGCGTAATTGTTTTATAATTTCTTCTTTTGGAGTATTTGCTTTTATCGTGTAAAGTAAATCTGCCATTAAATCAGCTCCTTCAAAATTTCCGTGAAAATATATCACAATTTATAATAATTGTCGAACTTGAATAGTTAAACTACAGCGTTTTTAATTCGAACTTGAATAGTTAAACTACGGCGTTTTTAATAAATCTGTTTTCAAGTTTCTTTAGTGTCTGTAGGTAAAATCTTTCTTGTTTAAAATTCTTTATTGAAGATTTTTTATTTTGATATTTACTTTTCTTTGCTCGCCCTGCGCGGTTTACGCAGTAAAGCGTGCTCTTTAGTTGAAAAGTAACAAAAGAAAAGGCGTTTTAGCGGCGTATTCGCACGCCGCCCGCGCCGCGCGTCCTGCGCGGCATCTTTTTTCGCTCTCATCTTACAAATTTTTATTCGTAAATCGGCAATAGTTCAAATAATTATTTAATATGCCCTAGCTTAAAACTTCGTCCAAAATATTTATAACTTCGTCAACTTGTTCATTGGTGATAATCAGCGGCGGAATAAATCTTAAAACCGTGCCGACGGTGCAGTTGATAATTGCGCCGCGTTCCATACATTCGTTGACAATTTCGACGCCTGATTTTTTGGGATTTGAAAGTTGCGCACCCAAAATTAAACCTTCGCCGCGAATTTCTGAAATTTGATCAGAATGTTTTTGTTGCAGTTCAATTAATTTATTTTTGAAGTAGTTGCCGACTTCTTCGACGTGCGCCAAAAATTTTTCATTCGGCACTGTATCAAGTACGACGTTAGCCGCCGCGCAAGCCAAAGGATTACCGCCGAAAGTTGTACCGTGATCGCCGGGGTGGAAAGCCTGAGCAACTTTTTCAGTGCAGATGAACGCGCCAATAGGTACGCCGCCCGCCAATCCTTTTGCAAGTGTTACAATGTCAGGCTTTACGCCGTATTTTTCATAAGCGAAAAATTTACCGCTGCGCCCGATACCCGCTTGAATTTCATCGAAAATTAATAATGCGCCGTGCTTGTCGCAGAGTTCACGAACTTTTTTAAGATAATCATCTTTCGGCGGATAGACGCCGCCTTCGCCTTGAATCGTCTCAAGCATAACCGCGCAAGTTTTATCAGAAATTTTTTCTTCCAATTCGGCAATGTCGTTGTAATGAACATAATCAAAACCTGCGGGCAAAGGTTCAAAGCCCTTGTGATATTTCGGCTGTCCCGTTGCCGTCAAAGTTGCCAAAGTGCGCCCGTGAAAACTATGCCACGCCGTAATTATTTGAGATTTTTCGGCGTCGAATTGATGAGCGTATTTGCGGGCAATTTTGATTGCGCCTTCATTTGCCTCTGCGCCTGAATTGCCGAAAAATGCTCTGTCCAAGCCGCTTAATTTTACCAATTTTTCAGCGGCGGCGGCTTGCGGAGCAGTGTAATACAAATTTGAAACGTGAATGACTTTCGCCGCCTGTTTTGAAATTGCGTCAACTAATGGCGCGTAGTTATGCCCCAAAACATTTACCGCAATTCCTGCCAAAAAATCAATGTACTTTTTGCCGTTTACGTCGTACAAATACGCGCCTTCGCCGCGCTCCAAAACAATTTTATAGCGATTGAACACCGGCAAATAATTATTATTATCTTGTAAAAAAATTTCTTTGTCTGTCATTTAAATCTCTCCTTTTGCTTATTATCGCATTTTCAAAATTGCTGTCAAATTTTTTATAAAATTAATTTTTCCGTGTTACTTTTTTTATGGTTAGTATTTCAGATGGTTATTTGGCAATAGATAATACGTGTTGAAAAAAAATATTTTCACTGATGAATTTTTGTTACTTAAATTTTTTTATTTTTTGAACGTACTTTCTTTTTTCCGAAGCAAAAGTAGTTGGATAGTGGGGTAGCGGGTAGCGGTTAGTGGGTAGCGGTTAGCAGTTAGCTATTAGCTATCAGCTATTGGCTATCGCACTACCACACTAAAAAACGTCCGCACTTTGCGGATTTAAAAAAAATTTGTGGATTTTTGACTTTTTCAACATGCCCTAGCCCTGCGCGGTTGCTAAGCCCGCGTTCTCTTTATTTGCGAAGGTTTCAATAAAATTTTTTACTACCCCACTATAACACTATAACACTATCACACTACTAACGCTTGCCCAACGCAAATACCGCCGTCATTTGGCGGGATTAATTTATGGCGCAAAATTTTTAAGCCGCGCCGCGTTAATTTTTCTATTGTCAGTGAAGTTAAAAGCGAATTTTGAAAACAGCCGCCGCTCAAGGCGACGGTTTTTATTTTCGTCTGCAAAAAGATTTTTTCGCAAATCTGCGCGACCATTTCGGCAAGTTGTACATGAAAAAATTTCGCCAAATCTGTGACATTGCCGCCGTTTAATCTGCGCGTTAAAATTTCTGTAAAAAGTTTGTCAGTCGGCAAAATTAAATTTTCGCCAATTTCAAAATCGCCGTGCAAATTTTTTGTCGAAGTTTCGGCGATACTTTGAAGTTTCATAGCCGCTTCACCTTCGTAACTCGAAATTTTGCAAATTCCCAAAATTGCGCTGATTGCGTCAAAAAGTCTGCCGCAACTAGTAGAATCCACGCAATTTAAATTTTTTTCCAACATTAAAATTTGCGTGGCAATATTTTTTTCATCAGTCAAATTTAAATCTTTCGCAGCCGAAAAATTTTTCATCATCGAAACTGCCGAACGCCAACTTTCTTTTGAAGATTTATCGCCGCCCGCCTGTTTAAATTTCGCAATATGTCCGACGCGCCTGTAATTTTTCGTATCGCAAATAAAAATTTCGCCGCCCCAAATTGTGCCGTCATCGCCGTAACCTGTGCCGTCAAACGCCACGCCTATTACTTCGCCGCAAAAATTATTTTCCGCCATACAACTTAAAATGTGCGCGTAATGGTGCTGAATTTTCACCAATGGAATTTGCAATTTGTCCGAAATTTCGGCGGCAACTTTTGAAGTTTGATAACGCGGGTGTAAATCGCACGCTACAACTTCAGGGCGAATTTCCAATAAATCCGACATTCGACGAATTGAACTTTTCAAAATTTCAACCGTGCGTAAATCGCTGACATCTCCAATATACGGCGAAGGATACAGCAAATTATTTTTCGCAAGGCAAAATGTATTTTTCAATTCGCCGCCAATCGCTAAAACAGAGGTTGGAAAATAAGGGCGGGGGATTAGGGATTTTGAATTGTTATAAAAAATTGGCAGCGGCGCATAACCGCGACTTCGGCGAATCATTGACGGTTCATTTTCAATAAAATCCATAACCGAATCATCGGCACGCATTAAAATTTTTCGATTGTTTGAAATAATCACGTCGCAAAAATCACCGAAAGTTTCAGCCGCCGTTTCGTCGTCAATCGCAATGGGAACGCCGGAAGGGTTGCCGCTCGTCATTACCAGCGCGGCAGGAAAATTTTTAATTTCGTCGGGAAAATCGAAAATCAGCAGGTGTAACGGCGTATACGGCAACATTGCGCCAAGTCGGTTGATATTCGGAGCAACATTTTCGGCGATTTTATAATTTGAATTTTTTTCAAGCAAAATAATCGGTTTTTGCGGACTGTCCAAAAATTTTTTCTGATTGTCAGTCAAAAAACATTCAGATTGAACGGCAGAAATATTTTTGAACATTACGGCGAACGGCTTAGACGGGCGAATTTTACTTTTACGCAATTTTTCTACAGCGTCAAAATTTTTTGCATCGCACGCCAAATGAAAGCCGCCAATACCTTTTATAGCCGCAATGCCGCCGCTTGCCAAAATTTTTCTGACTTTTTTTATTGCGTCGTGATTTTTTTCAAATGAATTTAAAATATAAACTTCAGCCCCGCAATCATTGCAACAAATCGGTTGAGCGTCGTACCTGCGCGAATTTGGATTAAAATATTCAGCTTTGCAACTTTCGCACATCGGAAAATCTTTCATCGAAGTTCTTTCCCTGTCGTAAGGCATATTTTCCAGAATCGTCAAGCGCGGACCGCAAGCCGTGCAATTTATGAACGGGTGCAAATATCTTTTATCGGCAGGGTTGAAAAGTTCCTGCGCGCAATTTTCGCAAATCGCAATATCAGGCGAAACAAATATATCGCCCGCCTCGTGTTCACTTTCAATAATTTCAAATTGCGTAAAATTTTTATCGGCGTCAATTTCGGTAACGTCAATTTTCAAAATTGCACTGCGCGGCGGAGCTTTTTCAGTTATCGCCGATATAAATTTTTCAAGATTTTCAGCCGCGCCTTGTGCGAAAATTTCAACATAAGAGCCTTTATTCGCCACACTGCCGAAAATAAAAAATTCGTCGGCAATTCGACTGATAAACGGACGAAAACCGACGCCTTGTACAATCCCAAAAACTTTGATATTGTAAATCAAATGAATCTCTCCAACAAATTTTTTGGCAAAATTTTTTATTAAATTTATTTTTTTAAAACACGAACTAAAAATTTATTCATAAAAAACTTTATATAAATATAAACCGCAAGCGGGCGCGGTTGCGGGAAATAATTTTCTTTCGCCGCTTTCAAAAATTTTTTTGAAATTTTCAAGCGTCAACCTGTGCCGTCCGACTTCAACAACCGCC
>CAJOGS010000182.1:9767-11429 GCA_905234045.1 uncultured Selenomonadaceae bacterium
GTTAAAATTTCATCAGATTCAAAAAAAATTTCAGCCGCGTAAATCGTGCGAATCGGATTCATATTCGTTGAACTTGCCGCCTTAAAAGCCGAAAAATCGAACGTGCCGACAATCATATTTAAAGCCGCTTGCATTAATTCAACGTCCAAATCAAAACGAATGTGCCACGAAAAATTTTTCAGAAACGGATTTAAAATTTTTCCGCGCTGTATCTTGTAAATATAAATTTTACTTTTGGCACTGTGCAACGCGCTGAAATTTCTGTCAGCCTCCCATGCCTCACGAACGACTATATCAGGCGGAAGTGCGCCGCTTGCCGCGTATGGAATTTTTTCAGTTTCAATTCTGCCGTCCGTAAAAAAATTTACAACCTGCCCAATCGCATGAACGCCCGCATCAGTCCTGCCGGAGCCTATCATTTCTATTTTTTCGCCAAAAATTTTTGCAAGCCGTTCTTCCAAAATATTTTGTATGGCGATATTCGGCGGATTCTGACGTTGAAAGCCGTTGTAATTTGTGCCGTCGTATGAAACTGACAGCGCAATATTTCGCCGCCGCATTTTTAATTCAGATTTCATAACTCAAAAATCCCGTCGCCGCGCAAATTAAAATCACTGCGAAAACTGCAAAAAAATCTGCGCGTGTCAAAAATAATTGTTTCATATGTGTCCGCCCTGCGCCGCCGCGATAACAACGCGCCTCCATCGCCATTGCCAAATCGTCCGCACGTCTGAAACTAGACAAAAACAGCGGTACCAATATCGGTACAAAATTTTTCAGCCGCTGTAATAAATTGCCGGATTCAAAATCTGCGCCGCGTGATTTTTGCGCCTTCATAATTTTATCTGTTTCTTCAATCAGCGTTGGAATAAATCGCAGGGCAATAGTCATCATCATTGCCAATTCGTGCGCCGGTACGCCGAATTTTGCAAACGGCGACAATAATTTTTCCATTGCGTCGGTTAATTTTATCGGCGAAGTTGTGAATGTCAGCAAACTCGACAAAACTATTAAAAGTATCAGCCGCAATGACAGCAACACGCCGAATTTTATTCCTTCGTCCGTAATTTTTAAAATCCAAAATTCCGCCAAAATTTCGCCGTCGTGGCTGAATAAGTGAATTATCATTGTGAATAAAATTATCAACATCAGCGGCTTTAACGATTTTAAAATTGTGATTGGCGGGATTTTCGACACGGCAATTAAAAATATCGTCGCGCAGGTTAAAAAGCCGTAAGCCGCCGTGCCGTCCGCCACAAATATTAAAATCATCAGCACGAACAGTAAAATTATTTTTGTGCGCGGGTCTAACCTGTGTAAAATTGAATTACCGGGAAAAAATTGTCCAAAAGTTATATCTTGCAACATTAGAGAAAAATTTCCTTTGAGTAGATTTGGCAGTAGTTAGGGCGTGTTGAAGAATTATTTTTATCGCAAAATAAATTTAAAAACTTTTTTAATTAAATTTACTTTTCTTTGCTAGGTCGTGTTGAATAATTCTCAAAATATTTTAAAAATCCGCAAAGTGCGGACGGAAAATACCTGCTAAGTGCGTGCGGTAAAGTTCGTGCGACCTTAGGAGAGCACGCTTGCTACGCAACCGCGCAAGGAGCTTACCTACTAAGAGCGTACGACATTCTAGCAGCTTTGCGGATTAGATAA
>CAJOGS010000183.1:0-4286 GCA_905234045.1 uncultured Selenomonadaceae bacterium
TCTATATTATAGAATTTTTCGCGTTTCTCCTTCATCTTTTTTTCCAGATAATCTGACAGTGACCACGAATCATAAATATTTCCGCCAATGATACTGACAGATTGAACGGAATACATTCCGAATGAATTTATTGTACGGAAAAAATTGTCCACACTTTCGGATTTTTTCTCAGAGCTGTTTTTGATTCTTTCGGCAAGGTCGGCGGTTTTCTGTTCATATTCCGCACACTGATCTCTCAAAGATTTTGCTTGCCCCTCGAAAAAAGACTGCTCTTTATCTGTAGCCGCAAGAATTTTGGTTTGTCTGGATTCCAAATTTCTCAAAACCGGCTGATAAATCCTCGAAGCGGCTTTAATTCCGAGTTCACGACCTTCTTTTTCTTGGTCAGTTGACACATATTCCATGACTTTAAAAATATCGCGTATAGGTTCAAGGGGATTAAACACCATCTAAATCGCCTCCAAAAATTCAATTCACCAAAAATTATTTTTATCCTATCACGAAAAATTTTTTGTGACTTTCAAACTATCCAAAGCCTCGTCTAATGAATCAGACAAGTTTTTAAAAGTGTCCGTGATATTTTTCAAATGCTCCGCCGAAGAAATCTTTTCGGAACCTTTCGGTGTACCGACTTGGATTTTTAAATCGGCGAGGATTTTTTCAGTTTTTTGCTGAAGATTATTTTGCATATCACGAACTGAATTTTCAACTTGAGCAAAAACTTTTTCGCGATCTTCGCCATTTTCGCAAGCCGCCAAAGCCTCTTCCGCCTCAAAGCGAATTTTTGAAACCAGTAAATTCATTGCGTCAGGTTTTTCCTCAAATTTTTTATCTTCTTCTTCATCGACAGCATCGAGAATTGCCGCTAACATCAAACCAAGCGCACCACCCGACAAAATTAACAATCCGTCTTTCCAACCAGCCATTTTTACCAACTCCTGTTCAAAAATTTTTATTTTCTGCAAGTATAAGCCAAGCAAAATAAAAAAGGTCAACCCACAGGCGACCTTTGAAAAATTTTTTATTTTTTTTCGTTCCGCGAGTTTGTAAGTGTATCAAAACCGCGTACATCCAGATTGTAGTTAATTTCGTCCACATCATAAATTTTCTCTTTGATAAAATATTTCACAATCAAATCACTTTTACTGCTTGCGGAAAGAGCAAATCCCGCACGTCCAATTAAATCCTCTGTTTCTTCCAGATTTAAATTCAACGCCACAGCAAGTGCCAACGCAGTATTTTTTGACGGCTGATATTCGGGATTATTTTTAATTTTGGAAAAATGTTGTTTTGTTATCCCCGCCTTGTTGTAAATATCTGAAATTTTTTTACCCTGCCTTTCAATTATGGACAACAACATTTCTGAAAAAGTTTTTTCGGTTAATTTTAGAAATGATTCCAATAATATTTCAGTGCTGTGTGAACTGCCGTAAGAATACCGACCGCCGCCAAGTATTCCACCTATTCCTAACCCGCCCAAGAAATTAAAAAAATTGAATGCATCGGCAGATTCATAATTTTGGTCGATGTAAAATTGAACGTGCTGAAAAAGAATTTTCCGATTTAATTTTTTTGATTCCATCAAAATTTGTCTCCTTTTTCTCTATGCAACAAACAAAAAAAATGCTAAACTTAACTCAACGTAATTCAGAATTTTATCACCAATTTGGACAAATTTATAGATATTCTGGGGTGAGTCTTATGAAGAAAAAAAACGAAGAAAAAATGCAACTTGAGGAGTACCCTGAAGTGTTCGCCGACATAGTTAATGTACTCATTTTCGATGGAGAGAATGTCGTTAAGCCCGAAGAACTTAGTGATATTCCAACTCTTCCCAAGAAACGTAATAAATTTGAACACCAAGTAAGCAAAGTGTGGAAAGCGGGACATTTGAGGTTTTCTTATCTTGCCTTTGAAAAGCCTATCAATTTTAATAGGTACATTCCGTTCCGTTCAATCAGTTATGACGGGAAGTTGTACGAAGATGAATTAAAAACAGCCAAGTCAACCTCAGAATTGTATCCTGTCATCAATATCGTTTTATATTTAGGTTATGAAAATCGTTGGAATGCTCCATTGAGTCTTAACAAATGTTTTAATATGCCCAAGCGACTTCAATCGTATTTGAGCGATTACAAAACCAATTTATTTGAGGTGGCATGGTTATCAGATGAAACGGTAGCAAAATTTCAAAGTGATTTTCGTTTTATAGCTGAATATTGTACGCAAGCACAAAAAAAAGTGCTCTGGGAGCCGATGTACAGAGAGGCAGAACACATAAACGAAGTATTTGAAATGCTGTACGATATGACAGATGATAAAAGATTTTTAATTGTCCTCGAAGAACCAAGATTAGGAGGGAACTCAACAATGCCGTCAGTAGTGTTAGACAGGATTCAATACATGGGAATGATGCTTGGCAGAGATGACGGGCTGACCACAGGAAGGGAATACGGAAAAGAGGATTTGGCAAGAATGCTCTTACAAAAAGGTAAAGTCACAGTTGAAGATATCCAAGAAGTAACGGGCTGGAAAAAAACTAAAATCGAAGAATTGCTCGTGGACGATGATAGTAAACCCCATGAAAAATTTAAACGTCGAGTATTGAAATAAAGTTGGAAAACTAAAAAGTTATTCCGTCAGTCAAGAGGATAAAATTGAGAACGGAAGGCAATAAGATATTTGGAGACAGTGGTGTGAGAAAAACCGACAATTCTTTCTAATTCTTCGGTAGAAAAATTTGGATGTAAAATTTTTGCTTGAATAATTTTTTCACCGACATCGAAAGAATCGGAATTTAGGAAATACCGAATGGCAAAAAGCAAATTTTGAAAAATCTGCAATTTAGATTTTAAGGAAAGAAGGATAGTCTTGTCGGTCTTACCATAGTCCTCAAAAAAAACGATGTTACGCTCAAGGACAAAAATTAAAGTCTCAACTTTGTTGCGAGAGAAAATATCTTCCGCCGGTAAATCAAAATTCATCAACGAGGAAATTTCCCTGAAAAATTTATCACGCCAACGTTGAAGAGCATTGGGGTGAACATGAAGGTCTTGACCGATTTTCAAAAAAGAAGAATTACGAAGAAACCGTTCGACTAAAAAATAACGTTCTTCAAAGTTGGCATAAGCAAAGACTGAGGCGACAATCATGTCATTATTTTCTTCGTAGAGAAGACGCATTTTTAATTTCCAAAATCTGTCGGAAAAGTTTTGAAGACAAAAATCATGTAAAAAATCAATTTCCTCCGCAGACCAATATTCGTTGTGAAAAAAATGCAGTAACGCATCGTTAGCCAAAGAAAATCTAAGTTTACAAGAAGTCATGAGAAACCTCAATGCTGAACGAGTAGCATGTCCTCAAGTTCACGAGTGGCGGAACGAAGATAATCAAGGAAATCAAGGAGATTGGAACGTTCGTCGGAACTGAGTCGATAAATTTCAACTTCTTTAGCAAGTTGATGAAGATAAAAGTCAGACATAGATTTAAAATCTTTGAGAATAACATTCATGGGAGAAATTTCGCTGTAACAGAGAATATGTTCAAGAATTTGACAGCGATTTTGTAAAAACTGAACAGAATTTACTGGAGAATCAAGATGAAAAAGATTGACGGAATTTTTGCATATATTTTTCTTGGAAAAATTAGGCATGAAAAAACTCCTTTCAAAAAGTGAATCTGAAAAAACTATGATAGTGTATCACTTTTCAAAGGAAGTTTCAAGTTTTTTAGCACAAATAAAGTTAAAATGTGACAATTCTGGACATAAAAAACAGGGTCGAAACCCTGAATAAAATTTTTAAAGAAAAATTATCTGGAGGCAGCCCGACGAGTGCAATCTTCAACCATATCATGAACATTTTCTTTGCTGGGAACAGAAGGAGAAAATTTAAGGACGGTGTTAGAGATAGAATCTTTGGGAAAGCCTTCATCCAAAAGGAATTTTATGGCATGTTGGTCAAGAGAGTCAGACCAGTCATTATGAGCATCATCAACATGTTTTTTTGCAAAGGAGAAGAAATATTTTTCGCAAAGAGAATCGGGCTCGCCATGAAGAATAGTTTTTAAACGGTGATCTTTTTCAAGTTCCAAATCATTCCTGTCATTTTCGGAAGAATTAGCGTCGTCATTGAGCAAACGAGTAAGTTCGGCAGAACGCAAGGAAAGTTTATCAAATTCTTCCTGTTGAGGAAAAGGTGAATCGAGTTCGGCAATACCGGCATTGATTTTACCTTGAAGAATATCAATTTCAGCTTGCTTATCGACGGCGGCTTTTTCACGCGAAT
>CAJOGS010000183.1:4301-5009 GCA_905234045.1 uncultured Selenomonadaceae bacterium
TTGTCGCCCGGCAAAGAAGTAGAATTTTTGCGCGAAGAATAGAAACCGTCAAGGACAAGTTCTTCATGTAAAAAGTCACGTTGAAAAGCAGTGGAAATATGAAGACCTTTAAATTCGCCGGATAAGCCGCTCAGAGGATAAATCGAACTGGCATTTTTCTTGATAAGGTCGGCAAGGAAGGCAGTAGCCTCTTTTTTGTCAGAGAAAGTTTTGCCGTTAAAAATAATGGAAAATTTTTCCTGCCCTTTATCATCGAGAACGGTGTTATTTTGAATGGTATCAATGTCGCGGTTGATATTGTCGAGAATAGTTTGAGTCTCTTGAAGTTTGCGAGGATAAGTATGATAAACTTTATGCTCAAGTTGCTCGTGAGCCTTGAGAAATTCGGACTTGGCGAGTTTAAGGCGTTCAAGTTTGACATCAATATCCATTTTTTCTTTGATGAGAGGATTGCCGGTAGCAATAGCTTTAATTTCAGCGTAAGAAAGAGTAGCCTCGTCAACATCGTCGGCAGAGCGAACGGGAGTTTTAGAAGTCATAATCTGAGAAATAAAGCGTTGCTTGTTCTCGATGATTTGCCAGAGGTAGCTGTCAAAAGTTGATTCGGTGACGTAACGAAATATTTTAACATTCTTGTTTTCATTGCCTTGCCGAATAATTCTGCCCGCGCGTTGCTCCAAATCACTGGGTCGCCAGGGTACGTCAAGG
>CAJOGS010000184.1 GCA_905234045.1 uncultured Selenomonadaceae bacterium
TCCCTACCAAAACAACTCTCCCACCATCATCGCTGCCAAAAATTATGTTATGCGGCGCATTCAAGAAATCAAACTTCATAAAATGACTCCTACTATTACTTTCGCCGACATCTTCAAAAAATGTCGAATTGAAAATGCAAGCAACGACATAAAAATGGGTACTAGAAAAGCCGTAGTAAAATTCTTTGAACATTTAAAGGCTAAAAATCATATAAAATCTTTTGAGCTCGTCAAAAAACGCAATGCATTTTACTCCATTAAAATTACTTACTAATTTTCACATTATTTTCACTTTCAAAAATTTCTCATACCATGTCTTCAATCCCCGCCGCAACGCCATTCGTAATAAAAGTGCAGTGGGGATTGTCCGATTTTGCAGTGGGGATTGTCCGATTTTGCAGTGGGGATTGTCCGATTTTGCAGTGGGGATTGTCCGATTTTCAAAAGTTCAAAAAATGCCGATTTTTGGCGTTCTGATGCGGGTTCGCGACCCTCATCAAAAAAAGATTAGATACTGTAGGTATCGTAAGTATCGTAGCGCGCGGGTACCGCTCCGCTTGCTGCTTTCCCTTACGGTCGCAGCATACCCGCTCCTACTGTAGGCATCGTAAGTATCAAGATAACGGATAACGTTAAAATCAGTAGTTTGTAAAATTTATATGGAGGTTGACATTTCGAAGGAATAGGAAAGGAGTAAGTTGACATTTAGAGAAAACAAAAAGTTGTAGGTTCAAATCTGATTTTCCCAGATTTTCACCAACAACTTCCTTTACTGTTTGTCGCGTAAGATTTTTTGAGCCGGTGTACGTCGTGAACTTAGTCGCTTGTCGACTTAGTGAACAAGTACCCGTGAAATGCGAAAAAAATCCACAGCAACCATTACATAAAACTAGAACTTAAAATTAAATTTTTTCGCAGAAGTCGGCTGAATTATAACTCCAACTCAAAGCTGACGGCGCGGCTGACTGCTTGTGCTTGATGTCTGCTTGAAATTTATGAAACGCCGTGTGGATCTGTTTATAATTTATTGACGAATAAATTTTTTAGTGATATTTTTACGTATCGTTTATATGGAGGGAGTAGCAATCATTGAAACATGAAAATAAAGTATCGGAGCATACAATAAAGAAATTTGAACTTGTTGCTAAGTATGTTGAATCTTGGGTACAAAAATTGATGAACTTTAAATCGTTTAATTCTGAAAGAAATTGTAAGGAGATTGTTTTCATAGATTGTATGTGCAATAATGGAATTTATGAAGATTCTGCTGGTAACGAAGTGGAAGGAACACCTATTAGAGTTGCTAAAATTATTTCAGAGGCAATGAAAAAGTATCCTGATAAAAGTGCACATCTTTATTTCAATGATAAAAATCCTGCCAAAGTCGCTGAATTACAAAAACATCTGCCTCCAAAAACTAATAACTTTCAGTATAGCCTTAGTTGTCAAGATGGAAATGATTTATTAAAAGCATTACGAAAAGAGTTATTGTATCACGAAGGTCTGCACTACCTTTTATTCTACGATCCCTACAAGGCGGCAATAGATTGGGAGGCACTTGTAGAATACTTTTTCGGTTGGGGTGAAGTAATACTCAATCATATGGATTACGATACACGAAGAGCGATTACTTCCGTTAAACGTTCTGAAACTATCGATAAGTACAAAAAAACATATTTGACATCAATTGAAGAATTGGTAAGTTTACATGACGATAAAAATGCTTATGACGAAATTATCAAAAACATAATTAGAAATTTTCGCAGAATCCCGAATCTCTTGAATCAAAAATATTATTTGGCATCATTTCCTTTTTTCATAAAAACCAATGCAAAAATTTACAGCATAATTTTTTTCACAAATAGTAAAGCTGGTTTTAAACTTTTCAAAAAGACAGCTTGGAAAATTTTTGGCGATAAATCTTCCAATCAAAATACTCATGGACGAGAAAATCAACAAACTCTTTTTGAAACTTTAGGATTAGAGGATAGACAGTGTTATTATATCACCGACATCGCGAATTATATTATCAAGTCTTTCAAAGGTGAAAAAAATGTGCCTTTGAAAAAAATATGGGATTTTGTCGATGAACATCCCATATTTCCTACGGAGGGTTACATAAAAAAGATAAAAAAAATTTTGCAAGAAACTGGACTTTGTAAAATAAAAAAAGAATTGGCGGATTTTGTTTAGGGGTGAAGAATTTTTGGATTGTATAGAGCGTAAAACTATGCTTTATAAGACGGGCGTTGAATACGGCGACTACACAATGAATCATGTTTTGGGGTGTTCACACGGTTGTAAGTATCCTTGCTATGCATTTATGCTAAAAAAACGTTTCGGACAAATTAAATCTTATGATGAATGGATTGAGCCGAAAATTGTTTCAAACACTCTGGAACTTTTAGATAAAGAAATTCCACGCTTGAAAGATAAAATAAAATCTGTGCAGTTGTGTTTTTCGACCGACCCGTTTATGTATGGCTACGAAGAAATTTCAGAAATGAGTTTGTCAGCCATGAAAAAATTGAATGATGCTGATATTAAATGCACAGTGCTGACAAAAGGCATTTTGCCTCCCGAACTCATTAAACTTTCAAAAGAAAATGAATACGGAATAACTTTAGTTTCCCTTGATGAACAATATCGAAAAAAAATGGAGCCGGGCTCGGCTTTCTATAGCGATAGAATTTCCGCATTGAAATTTCTTCACGATGAAAAATTTAAAACTTGGGTCAGTATTGAGCCGTATCCTACTCCAAATATAATTCAACAAAATCTTGAAGAAATTTTGGAGACGGTTAAATTCGTTGACAAAATCATATTCGGAAGGACG
Source organism: uncultured Selenomonadaceae bacterium (assembly GCA_905234045.1). Lineage (GTDB taxonomy): Bacteria > Bacillota > Negativicutes > Selenomonadales > Selenomonadaceae > Quinella. The sequence goes on from CAJOGS010000184.1 coordinate 2,837, forward strand.
AATTACAGCAAAGAAATTTCTGCTTATCCCGACTGCAAAAATTTTTATAATAGCTGTGCTGAACAAGTTATTAAATTTTGCGAAGAAAATAAAATTTCTTATCACATCAAGTCGGGAACAATTACCGAATGATTTTTTTACAACTCGCCGCGAAAAGCTCGCGCCAAAACAGATTTTTTCAGCAAGTCAATTTCCTGCAAAATTTTTTCCGCAATTTCTTTAGTCCGCTGTTCCTTGTCAAGTAAGCTGTCGAGGACGCGGACTATTTCTTTTTGTTCGGCAAGTGGCGGGAGAAAAATTTTTATAGATTTTATTTCTTTTGAATTTATATTGTAAATTCCTGAAGAAGATTTAGCCTTTGAAAACATCTGTTTTCTGGCTAGGTTGGAATTTAAATATGTTGACAAAAATTTTGCAGAGATGCTTTTCGTTGGGGAAATACATATCAAAAACGATGCGTAAAAATAATTTTTTTCCATCTCAGGAATTAGTGCGCACTTTCCAACTAGGTCACGACTTCCGTTAGAACGGACAATCAAAATGTCATTGCTGCAAACTTGACAGCTATCGTCAGGTTTAAATAAATATTTCATATCAGAAAAATCAATTCTGTTTTCCATGATATTGGGGATACGCAAGATTGGAAAATTGTTTTTTTGATAAGTGCTTTTAGCCGAACTTCCATATTTAATTTTTTTTATGACTTCGCCCAAAGTTTTTTCTTGCCAGTCGTCCAGCGACAAATTATTTTCGGCGCGGAAATTTTTTGAGAGTTCGCCGGTAAATGCTTTGTGCAAAATTGCGGCGCGTCGGAGTTTATAGCCGTCAAGAATTTTTTGCACGATAGATTTTGCCGAGTCCAGTTTTGAAAATAAACTTTCGATGCGTTCGACAATTTTTTTCTGTTCGTCCATCGGCGGCAGTGGAAAAAACGTTGAATAAAATAAATTTTTGTTCAAATGCGGAATAGCAGAACCTTTTTTATTTTGGCGGTATAAATTTTTTTTTGTAGAAACGAAATATTGAAAAAAAGTTGCGTCAATATTTTCAAAAATTTTTATTTCGCGCAAAGTACTTCCTAAATATCCATCTTCAAAAACTGTAAAAATCTCGCCAGAGTTTTCGCCGTCCACTAAAATTACTTTTGTCCCTTTAGAAATAAAATTTCCACTCCTGACTAAATTTTTTTCTTTCGCACCACGCAAATATTTTACGTCGAGATATGGAAATTTTTCATCAGATATTTTTTCGCCTTTGGACAATTCGCAAACTTTTTCTAAAGTTGTCCAATGCCAATTTTGGGGCAGTTCGTAAGGGAAAATATTTTCAGTCAATTTTTTTTCCTCCGCGAAACGGGTGAGCCTTGCCATATTCAACGGCTTCTTTGTGTAAAGTTTCCAAGTCCATATCAGCAAAATATTTTTTTCGCCATTCGGTGTAA
>CAJOGS010000185.1 GCA_905234045.1 uncultured Selenomonadaceae bacterium
CGCCATGCTGGCCGCCGCCGCAGTCGGCGCGGTCGTTTCAAATCCTACCGCCAAAAAAATTATTTTCTTGTCAGGATTTTCAGCAGCTATCTTCAAACAATCCAGCGGCGAATAAATAACTCTAATATCCGCGCCGCTTGCCGATTCTTCAGACAAATTTGTTTTACTTCCCGGCACTTTCAACATATCGCCGAAAGTCGCAATTATCACGTCAGGAATTTTTGAATACGCTATTGCCTTGTCAATATAATCATCATTCGTGACACAGACAGGACAGCCGGGACCTGAAACCAATTCCACATTCGGCGGTAAAATATTTCTGATACCTGCGCGAAAAATTGAAACTGTATGAGTGCCGCAAACTTCCATAAATCGCAAATTTCTTTTACCTGCGGCTAGTTGGAAAATTTTTTCTGATAAACCATTCAAAATTTTTACCTCCTGTTGTAGTGTGGTAGTGGGATAGTTTTGTAGTAGAAAAAGTAGACTAAGCACGAAGTACTAAGATGGCGCACAGGACGTGCGCCTTGCAAATGCGATGAATAAGAGCATTTGCTCGGTGCGTTTTTTTCGCGGACGAAAAAAGAGCACCGCAATAACGCCTTTTCTTTTTGGTACTTTTTCAGCTAAAGAGCACGCTTTACTGCGTAAACCGCGCAGGGCGAGCAAAGAAAAAGTACGTTCAATAGAAAAAAATATTTCAATAGAAAAATTCTAACTTTAAAATAGAATTCTTCAACACGTCATAGCAAAAAATTTATTCAACACTCCTTGCCAACAATTTTCAAATTATAGCACAAAAATTTTTATAAAATAAAAAAAATCCTCCGACTTAGCGAAGGACTTTTTAGTCAGTAATTTCAAAAATTTGTTATAAACTGATGAAAATACAAATTGCAATCGTAGCGGCTACCGTTCCGACGAATTTAAAAATATTTTCAGAATCGCCGCCGCCTGTTATTTGTGCAAGTTCCGATTCAGTCAATTTCGTTTTATTGAAATTTGCCGCCGTGAAAATTTCTCCGAGATTATATTTAAATTTTAACAGCATTTTTGGGCTTGCCGCTTTATCAAGTTTTTCATCGCTGAAACTTGCAAATTTGTCATTAATTTGTAGTACAATTTCTTTGCTCGGCACGCTGTATCCGTGTTCTTCAAAAAATGTTTCCAGTGCATCATTTATTTTTTTAAGATTTTCTTCACGTAATGTCATTTTTAAAACTTCCTTTCTTGCAAATACAATTTTTATTAGTGTTTGTTTGTAAACTTTTTTTGTGCAACGTTTGCAAATTTTTTAACGCATTTTTTCTTTGTTGCTTGGACAAAGAAAGTAAATTTAAAATAAAAAATCTTCAGCAATAAATTTTCAATAGAATTTACCAACACGCCGGAATATTTGCTCCAGTTTTTTTATCGTTAAAATAAAGAAAAATTTTAACAGAAAAATTTTTTACAAGTACCGAGCCCCAACTGTCTAATTTTATTTATGCCGAATTTTTTAAATTATGACAAAAAAATTTCCGACACTTGCCGGAATTTTAAATTGTCATTCTGTAATAAACTACATTTTCTAAAGGATTATGATAATATGGCTCAATTTGTTCAAATCCCAATTTTTCGTACAATCTGCACGCAGATTTCAAAGTTGACAGCGTATCAAGATAAATTTCTTTGTAGCCTAAATTTTTTGCGTCTTCAATCGCTTTTTGCATTAAAATTTTACCGATTGCAAAACCTCTGAATTTTTTTCTGACAAAAAGTCTTTTCAATTCGCAACTTGAATCTTTCAATTTATGAAAAGCCACGCAACCTGCAAATTGATTTTCGATTTCCGCCAATAAAATTTTTCCTTCAGGTTCGCCGTAAATTTTTGAAATTTCTTCCAAAGTTATATCTTCAGCCTGAAATGAAATATCTACATTCAACTCGGCTTTATATTCTTTGAATAATTCGGCGACAATTTCCAATTTATCATTTCCGCCGACAATTTTTATTTCCGACACAAAAACACCTCACAAAAATTTCAGCTGTCCAATTCAAAAACCGTGCGCGGCGCGCCGTTCATTTCGGCGACAAGTGCATCGCGCAATTTTAATTCTTTTTCGTCAATTATCTGCATTGCAAAGCCCGCGTGTACCAAAACATAATCGCCGACTTTCGCTTCAGGCAACAACATTAAACTTGCCGAACGTTTAACGCCCGATCGCTCCACTGTTGCCAAACTTTCATTTATTTCAATTACCTTTGCAGGAAATGCCAAACACATTTTCAGACCTCCCAAAAAAATTACATTTAAAAATTCAAGCCGAAAAATAATTTTCCTGCTAAAGTCTTGCAAGGAATTTACACGGGAATTATAATAATTCAGTTTATAAAGGGGGAAATCTTTTTGACTAATGAAGAATTGGCGGCGGAGCTGATAAAAAATTTGGGCGGCGCAAGCAATATTTTAAGTGCGACAAATTGCATGACGCGGCTTAGAGTTCAAACTGCTGACAAAAATAAAATTGCCGCAGATACAATAAAAAATTTTGAAGGCGTTTCCGGCGTTTACGACGCGGGCGCAGAATTTCAAATAATTCTCGGTCCCGGCAAAGCTACTAATATTGCAAACATTGTCAACGAAATTTTGAGCAAAGATAAAAAGCCGAAAATCGGCGACGGCAAAGAACTGCATGAAGAAATTAGAGCGCGTAACGCCACACCTGCCAAACTTTTTCTAAAAAAAATCGCAGGAATATTTTTCCCGCTAATTCCCGGATTTATTGCATGCGGCTTGATAACGGGCGTAATTGGCGTAACTTTGAAAATTTCGCCTGAACTTGCAGACACGCAATCAATAAAATTGCTGTCAGTTTTCGGCAACGCAATTTTTTTTGGAATGAATTTATTTGTAGGTTACAATGCGAGTAAAGTTTTTGGCGGTTCACCGATTTTAGGCGGAGTGTTGGCGGCGATAATGACACATCCCGCGCTTGCAAACGTTCAAATAGCGGGCGAAAATCTTTTACCGGGACGCGGCGGAATTATTTCAGTAGTTTTAGTTGCGGCGGTCGGCGCGTGGCTTGAGAAAAAATTGCATAAATTTATCCCTGAAATGTTCGATTTATTTTTAACGCCGTTGATAACAGTTTTGGCGGCAGGAATGGCGGCAATATTTATTTTGCAACCGATAGGCGGCGCAATTTCAGAAACGATTGGAAATGCGGCAACCTCTGCAATACATTCAGGCGGCGCGTTCGTAGGATTTATTTTGGCGGGAATGTGGCTGCCGATGGTAATGTTTGGCGTTCATCAGGCAATGACGCCAATACACGTTGAATTAATTTCACAATACGGCTATACAATTTTATTGCCGATATTGGCAATGGCGGGCGCGGGACAAGTAGGCGCGGCGGCGGCTGTCTATTTCAAAACTAAAAATAAATTTCTCAAAAAAACTGTGGCGTCGGCGTTGCCTGTCGGTATGATGGGAATTGGTGAACCGCTGATTTACGGCGTAACTTTTCCACTCGGTAAACCGTTTATAGGCGCGTGTATTGGCGGAGCATTTGGCGGCGCGGTTATTGCGGCTAATGAAGTCGGCGCGGCTACTTTGGGCATTTCCGGTTTACCGCTTGCCGCAACTACAAATAATATTCCGATGTATTTGTTGGGCGTTGCAGTTTCGTATGTTGTAGGATTTGTGGCAACGTGGATTTTGGGCTTTGATGATCCTGAATAGTGCGGTAGTTTGATAGTGTGGTAGTTGGGTAGCAAATTACTATCCAACTATCCAACTATCCCACTATCCAACTACAACACTACAACGAAGGGGGCGCAATATGATTAGATTTATAGACGCGGGCGAAAGTCACGGAGCGCGACTTGTTTGCATTTTGGAAGGTATTCCCGCAGGTTTAAAAATTTCAAGCGATTTTATAAATACTGAATTGGCACGGCGTCAAGGCGGTTACGGACGCGGCGGGCGTATGAAAATTGAAACTGACAAAATTATTTTAAGTTCCGGCGTTCGATTCGGCGAAACTCTCGGCAGTCCAATTACTTTGATTGTCGAAAATAAAGATTTTGCAAACTGGACTGAAAGAATGAGCGCGGAAGGTTTACCCTGCGGCGAAAAAGTTACAAATGCAAGACCGGGACACGCCGATTTAACAGGCGCGGCAAAGTACGGCAAAGACGATGTCAGAGATATTTTGGAACGCTCCAGTGCACGTGAAACAACTATGAGAGTTGCGGCGGGCGCAGTTTGTAAAA
>CAJOGS010000186.1 GCA_905234045.1 uncultured Selenomonadaceae bacterium
CTCTTGAGCGTCATTGCGATTACGCGGCGCGGGCGGTTCATAGTCATCATAATTTCTTGCAGGTTGTCTGTCTTCACGTCGTGGCGGAGCGGCAACTGCGCGCCGCTGTACAACCAATTCATCAAAATCATGAACAGGAACATTTGCCAACGCTTGATTCATAAAATGTGCCCATGTAGTGGCGGGAATTGTACCGCCCATAATTCCTTCAGTGCTTGTATTGTCATCGTTACCGACCCAAACAGCGGCGACTAAATCAGGAGTGTAACCGACAAACCAAGCGTCTTTATAATCTGAAGTAGTGCCGGTTTTACCTGCGGCAGGGCGTCCGATATTTGCGGCTCTGCCCGTGCCTTTGGTAACGACGTTTTCAAGCATTGAAGTTAAATCAGCCGCACTTTCAGGCGTAATTACCGCCACGCCGTCGCCGTGTACTTCTTCCAAAATATTGCCGTTTCTGTCCAAAACTTTTGTAATTGCAACGTAAGGCATATGAACGCCGCCATTTGCAAAAGTTCCATACGCGCTTGCAATTTCAAGCGGAGTTACACCGCGTGTCATTCCGCCTAAAGACGTTGCGTAATTTTTATCGTTCGTATCGCCGTCAAGTACAAAAGTTGAAATCCCCATTTGTTGCGCGTAGTAAATAACAGTTTCCATGCCGAGTTTTTGAGCGATTCTGACAGTCGGAACATTCATTGAATAAGTTGCAACGGTACGCATTGGAACTGCGCCGCTGAATCTGCGCGAATCGTTTTGAGGTTGCCAGCCGTCAATATTAATAGGTTTATCTTCAATAATTGTATCAGGTGTGAAGCCGTTTTCCAACGCGGCGGCAAATACGAAAGGTTTAAATGCAGAGCCGGGTTGTCTTTCAGCTTGTGCGGCGCGGTTAAATTGGTCAGTACCGCGTCCGCCGACCATAGCTTTAATATAGCCGGTTTTCGGATCTATCGCAACTATTGCGCCTTGCGGTTGCTGAATCCCGTTTTGGTCAACGTAATAATCAGGCAAATTTTCGGCAATGGATTTTTCAGCCATTCTTTGCATATCCATATCAATGGTTGTGTAAACTTTCAAGCCGTCTTTATAAATTGCGTCCGCGCCGTATTTTTCAATTAAAAGTTGCGTAACGAAAGTTATAAAAGGCTCGGCATCTTTCTGTTCTTCAGGTACATCGGGTTGAGCCAAAACAATTTCGGCAGACTTCGCCGCGCTTGCTTCGGCACTTGTAATGTAATGATATTTCGCCATTTGCTCTAAAACTAAATTGCGGCGTTCTTTGGAGGCTTGAACGTCATTGAACGGCGAATAATAATTTGGACTCTTTGGAATACCGGCAAGCAATGCACATTCCGACAAATCCAAATCGCTGACATTTTTATTGAAATAAGTTTTTGCGGCGGCTTGTACGCCATACGCGCCGCGCCCAAAATAAATTTGATTCAAATAGAGTTCCAAAATTTCTTGTTTGGTGTATTGTTTTTCAAGTTGAATAGCCAAAAAAACTTCTTGAATTTTGCGCTTTATAGTGCGTTCTTGTGTAAGGTAAGCATTTTTTGCAAGCTGTTGGGTAATCGTGGAGCCGCCTTCAGCAACTTCATTGCTCATGATATTGGTATAAAGCGCACGCGCCAAGCCGTGCGGATCTACGCCTTTATGTTCGTAAAATCTGTTATCTTCAATAGCAACAAACGCTTGTTGCAGTGCCTTCGGAATTTGTTCAATTTTAACCGGCATACGATTTTCGGCGGCGTGAATGTTTGCAATTTCATTTCCTGCCGAGTCGTAAATTTGCGAAGACGCGGGAGGCACAATTTCCCCTACCATATCAGGATTAGCGTTCATATTCGCTGTTACAAATCCAATCGCCACGCCTGCCGCCGTCACAATCACAAAAAGCAAAATTCCAAAAATAACTTTAAAAATTGTAACAAATGTGCGGCGTGCAGTGCTGTTTCCATTTGAATTTGTAGGTTCTCCACCTGTATTTGACATCAAAAAATCTCCTTCCTAATCAAACTCTAATATATTATCACAAAATATATTGCCGCGTCGATATTTTTTTTTATTATTTGCCGACTTATCGAAAAAAATTTCGGCAGGATTTTTAATTATTTCATAGAAAAAAATTGCAGGTGATTAAAATGTTTGAGAAGATTTTAGTTCCGGTTGACGGCTCTGAGAGTTCTGAAAAATCAGTTGCACAAGCAATTTCGCTTGCAAAAGTTTGCAAGGCAAAATTATATTTTTTGTATGTCGCAAATATAAATCAAATTGCGATTAATCCAAATTTAACGCATGCGATTATGGAGGCAATCAAAACGGCAGGAAATGCAGTTTTGGAACGTGCCGCCAACAGCGTACCTCCAAATGTTAAATACGAACAAAATATGGAAACCGGCGCACCCGCCGCCGTCATTCTTGAATATGCAGAAATTTTGAACGCGGATTTAATAATTATGGGAAGTCGCGGCTTAGGCGTCGTTAAGGGCGTCTTGTTGGGCTCTGTCAGTCAATATATTATTGAGCGGGCAAAATGTCCCGTTATGGTTGTTAAATAGTGTGATAGTGGGATAGTTAAATAGTGTGATAGTAGAACGGAAAATTACTATCCCACTATTCCACTATCTGACTATCCAACTAAAAAGGGGTTGGTTTAATTGATGTTTTTTCTTGCGCTTTCGCCGATTTTATGGCTGGTGGTTGCACTCAGTGTTATAAAAATGTCGGCGTGGAAAGCGTGCCTTATCGCGCTTATCATTTCTCTTGCGGCAGGTATGGGCGTTTGGGAAATGGAACAAGTTCGCGCAGTCGAGGCAGTTTTGGAAGGCGTGGCGTTGGCGTGTTGGCCAATTTTGTTGGTTATCGTTGCTGCAATTTTCACTTACAATTTAACACTTCACACAAAGGCAATGGACACAATCAAGGATATGTTGACAAGTGTCAGCCACGATAAGCGCGTTTTAATTTTACTGATAGCGTGGGGATTCGGCGGCTTTTTGGAAGGTATGGCGGGATTCGGTACGGCGGTTGCAGTTCCTGCAGGTATGTTGGCTGGAATCGGTATCAATCCAATTTTGTCGGTATCAGTTTGTTTAATTGCAAATTCAGTGCCGACGGCTTACGGCTCAATCGGAATACCGCTTGTAACTTTGTCGAATGTCACGGCGATTGATCCTGTACAGCTTGCAACTTTCACTTCAATTCAGTTGGGAATTTTAAGTTTATTATGTCCGTGGCTGATAGTTATCACGGCGGGCGGCGGAATGAAAGCATTGCGCGGAATGTCCATGATGTGCTTGGGCGCGGGAATTTCATTTTTTGTGCCGGAATTAATACTTTCAATGTTTGTAGGTCCTGAATTGGCGGTTGTTGCAGGTGCAATTTTCACAATGGGTACAATCGTTTTCATTGCAAAAAAATTTCCTGTTGACGATCCTGAATTTGCAATGCCTTCGCAGTCCGGAAAATCAATCAGCACTTCAAAGGCTGTCAATGCTTGCTTGCCGTTCATTCTGATTTTTATTTTCCTGCTGTTCACTTCAAAACTTGTACCGCCGATTAATCAATTTTTAATGCAATTTAAATCAGCAGTACCGATTTACAACGGAGAAGGCGGATCGCCTTATACATTTGTTTGGATAAATACCCCGGGCGTTTTGATTTTATTGGCGGCATTTATTGCGGGCAGTAAACAAGGCGCAAGTATCGGCGAAATGCTCGGCGTTCTCAAAAAAACTATAGGCGGCTTGAAATTTACAATGGTAACAATCATTGCTGTTATCGCAACTGCAAAAGTTATGGGTTACAGCGGTATGACGAATCAAATTGCAGATACTGCGGTTGCGTTCACAGGTTCGGCATATCCTGCCATTGCGGCATTTTTGGGCTCTGTCGGTACGTACATTACAGGCTCGGCAACTTCCAGTTGCGTTTTGTTTGGCAAATTGCAAGTTGTGGCAAGTCAAGCGATTGGCGCAAGTGAAGCCGGTCAAGCATGGGTTGCGGCGGCTAATGCGTCGGGAGCTTGTGCAGGTAAAATGATTTCACCGTTAACTATTGCGATTGGCTCGGCGGCTATCGGCGTCAAAGGTGCGGACGCTCAACTATTGGCGTTTGCCGTTAAAATTTACATTCCATTTATAATTTTTATGGGCGCGGTTGTTTATTTCGGGCTTGCACTCGTAGGATAAAAATTTTTCAGTATAAAAAAATTGCCGTCATTATTGAC
>CAJOGS010000187.1 GCA_905234045.1 uncultured Selenomonadaceae bacterium
GCTTTAAAAACTTTTATCTGCAACTTAAAAAGTCACCTCCAAATTAGTTTGGTAGTTTGGTAGTTGGATAGTGGAATAGTAAAAAAAATGTGCAACCTTTTTAACGAATTTGCTTTTGGGCTAGCAAAGAAAAGTAATTTTCAAAAATAAAAAATCTCAGTACCAAAGTTTTTATCAAAACGCACTTGGGCGTGTTGGAAATGGAAACTAAAAAAGTAGCAAGTTGGAATTTCTCAACCTTTAGCAATTTTCTTTTATTAGATATACCCGCGCCCCAGCCCGTCTCTGTTTTTGTATAGACAGTGCGTCTTTCTTTTTGGTACTTGCAAATTCGACGAGTAGGAGCGTTTGCTCTTTGACGCAACAAAGAAAAAGTACGTTCAATATATAAAAAAATTAACATTTAAAAATCAAATTAATCAACAGCCCCTGGCGATTTACAAACGAACGACGCCGAGAATTTGAATTTCAACCGACTGATTAATTTCGGCGTGTGAAACAACCGTGACGCCGCTAACTGACCTTGCAATAAGTTTTCTGAAGTAAAGACGAACTGCAGGGCTTGTCAGTACGACAGGAGGATAGCCCATATTAGCCAATTTTTCAATTTCGGCATTCAGTGAAGTTATCATCTTGCGCATTGAATCAGGATCTAAATTGACGTAAGAACCGTGTTCGGTACGTTGGACGCCGCCGACAATTTTATTTTCAAGTGACGGATCAAGCGTAATACACGCCAAAATATTTCCTTGAACGACTTGAGCAGAAATTTGACGCGCCATTGCGTGGCGGACATATTCTGTTAAAATTTCGGGGTCTTTTGTAACGCGGGCATAATCTGCCAAAACTTCCATAATCGTTGCCATATCGCGGATTGAAATTCTTTCGTCCAGCAAATACGCCAAAACTTTTTGAATTTCGCCGACGCCCAAAAGTTCGGGAATAACTTCCTGTACCAAAGATTTATGAGTTTTCTCAAGGTTATCAATAAGATTTTGAGTTTCTTGACGCCCGAGAATTTCGCTGGCGTGTTGCTTGATAATTTCAGTTAAATGCGTCGCCAAAACTGATACCGCGTCAACGACGGTATAGCCGTTCAATTCGGCTTGTTCGCGTGAACTTTCAGGAATCCACAACGCGGGCAATCCAAATGCAGGCTCAGTTGTTTCAATACCGGGAATTTCTTCAAAAACCGTGCCGGAATTCATCGCCAAAAAGTGATCTAACATCAGTTCGCCGCGTGCAATTTCCATGCCCTTTAACTTGATTATGTAAGAGTTCGGTTTTATCTGAATGTTATCACGAATACGAATTGTAGGCACAACTAAACCTAATTCAAGCGCACATTGTCGCCGAATCATAACAATTCTGTCCAACAAGTCGCCGCCCTGCGTCGTATCAACCAGCGGAATTAACGAATAACCAATTTCTAATTCCATTGGGTCAACTTGCAAAAGTGAAACGATATTTTCAGGGCGCGTAGCCTCTGCCTTTGCTTGTGATTCTTTTTCAGCCGCCAATTCTTCATCTTCAACATTAGAAGTAGATTTTCTGTGCAAACTGTAACCGATGAATCCGCAAATTACCGCCAATGTGAAAAATGGAATTCCGGGAAGTCCCGGTACAATCGCCAACATTGTCAAAACACCGGTATTTATGAAAAATATTCTTTCGTTATTGAAAAGTTGCTTGACAATATCGCTGCCCAAATTGCCTTCAGACGCGGCACGAGTAACAATAATACCTGTTGCAGTTGAAATTAACAGCGCGGGAATTTGGCTGACGAGACCTTCACCGACGGTTAAAAGCGTGTAAGTATTCAACGCCGTTACCGCGTCCATATCACGTTGCAACATACCGATAACAAAGCCGCCGCCGATATTTATCAACATTATAACAATCGCCGCTATAGCGTCGCCTTTAACGAATTTTGACGCACCGTCCATAGCTCCAAAGAAATCTGATTCACGCTGAATTTTTTCACGGCGAACTTTAGCTTCAGCATCAGTAATTGCGCCCTGATTTAAATCCGCGTCAATCGCCATTTGTTTACCGGGCATTGCGTCCAATGTGAAACGCGCCGAAACTTCTGCAACGCGCTCTGAACCTTTCGTAATGACGATAAAGTTAATGATAACCAAAATTATAAACATAATGAAACCGACAACGGGATTACCGCCGACAACAAAGTTACCGAACGCCGTTATAACTTCGCCCGCGTAACCGCCAATTAAAATCAGGCGCGTTGCCGAAATGTTTAACGCCAATCTGAAAAGCGTTGTAACCAACAGCAACGACGGGAAAACCGATAAATCCAGTGCCTCTTCATTGTAAATCGCACTCATAACGACTACAAGCGCAATGGTTATGTTCAAACAAATCAGCACGTCAAGGAGCGCGGTCGGCAACGGTATAATCATCATTATAACAATCATTACCAGCGTTACCGCAATTATTACGTCGCTGTATTTTTGTATAAACGAACCAATTATTGATTCGCCTTGTAAATTTCCTTCCGGCGTAGCCATTTAATTTGCTCCTTTCAGTGTTAAAATTTTTTAGTACAATCTGTTCAAATGCGTTGTGGAATTCATCAGCAACACGCGCCATGAACCGTTTTTATATTCAAGTACATTGACGCAGGTATTACTTTGCGGAATTTGGAGAAAATGCTCCAAACTGATATTCAGGACACTGCAAATAATGGTAGCGTTAAAAAAACTGTGTGCGCCGATAAAAATTGTTTTGCCGGGATAACGTGCAACAATGTCATTTAAAGCCGCACGCCCGCGCGCTTGCATATCCTGCAAACTTTCGCCATTCGGCATAATTGTAAGCCACGGTTTTTTCTTCCACACTGCAAATTGTTCGGGATAATTTTTTTGCAAATCAGCAATATATTGTCCCGTCCAATCGCCATAATCAATTTCTTTCAAACGCGGGTCGGTATATTCAATTTTTTTGCCTTGCAATTCTGCAACTTTTTGAGTTGTTACATAAGCGCGTTGAAGCGGACTTGAAATAAAAATGTCAATGGGTACGTCCTTCAAACTTTGCGCCAAAAGTTCAGCCTGTTTCATTCCTGTTTCATTCAGCGGAATATCTTTATTTCCTTGATAACGGTGTTCTTTGTTGTAGGACGTTTCGCCGTGTCTTACAAGAATTATTCTGGTTACTGCATTTTCATCAGCCGCCGCCGCTGTAGGAGAAAAAATTATCAGCGTCAGCATTAACGCCAAAAATTTGATACACGTTTTCATAAATTAAAAAGACTCCTTATTTTCTTGCGTTTACATTTTTATGTTTGAGTTTGTAGACGTAAGCCAAAACTTCCGCCACAGCTTTATATAATGACTCCGGCACAAAGCCGCCAATTTCAACCGTGTCGAAAAGCGCGCGCGCCAGAGGTTTATTTTCTACAATCATAATATCGTGTTCGCGGGCAACTTCCTTTATTCTTTGAGCAACCAAATCTTGACCTTTAGCCAAAACTTTTGGCGCGCTCATTCCCTTTTCATAGACAAGTGCAACCGCAAAATGTGTCGGGTTTGTAACAATAACGTCAGCCTTTGGCACTTCTTGCATCATTCTTGACATTGCCATTTGACGTTGTTTTTGTTTGATTTTACCTTTAATCAGCGGATCGCCTTCAGTTTGTTTGTATTCGTCTTTAACTTCCTGTTTAGTCATCATCAAATCTTGCGTAGTTTGCCAACGCTGATAGGCATAGTCCGCCGCCGCCAATACCATTATGACACCGATAACTTGAAACGCCATTGTAAAAATTTTGTCGGCAATTTCTCCCAAACTGTATTGCAAGTCGTAATTGATAAAATACGGCATGAAGGGTATTTCGTCCTTTAAATACAGGTACAAAAAAAATCCTATTACCAAAATTTTGAAAAGCGATTTCAGCATTTCAACCAGTGAACGCTTTGAAAAAATTCTGCCGAAACCGTTAATCGGATTGAGATTATCAAGTTTAAATTCAATTTTTTCAGTGGATACCATAAAACCGACTTGATAAAAATTTATTGCGAGTGCCAAAATCATAACGCCCAACATAATTGGAAACGCAGTTTTTGCAAGCAAAAGCATAATTCCCAAAAATAATTCCATGATAGATTCGGTTGACGTGCCGTAAACTGCGAGGTTAGAAAAAATATAGGCGGTATAACCTGCGATATTTTCATAAATATATTCCCATAAAAG
>CAJOGS010000188.1 GCA_905234045.1 uncultured Selenomonadaceae bacterium
CCCTCCTAAGGTCGCTCCAACATTACCGCACGCCCTTAGCAAGTAATTTCCGTCCGCACTTTGCGGATTTTTTTTAAATTATGGATTTTGGAATTTTTCTACACGCCCTAGCATCGTTGACTTTACCTACACGCCTTAATTAAAAATTAAAAAATTTAATGAAAAAATAACCTTTGTTTTGATATAATGATAAAAAATTAGAGCTTGTTAAACAAATAATTTTTCGGTTGTTACTGTTGTTAGAGGTCATTTTAAAAATTATTTTTTGTTTTGAAATTTTATTTTTCTTGCGCGGTTGAAAAATTTAGCGCGTATTTTTTCAACTCGACATATTATCAATAAAGGAGGAATTTTTATGAAGAAAATTTTTTTAACAATGTTCGCAGTGTTTATTTCATTTATCCAATTTTCAATAGTTCAAGCCGCTCCGGATTTAACTTTTCAAGTTTATGTTCAAAGAGAGGGCTGGACAAGTAAAACTTACGAAGGCGATATTGCGGGTACCACAGGGGGCGGCAGACAACTTGAAGCGTTGAAAATTTACTGCAAGGGCATAAAATATTCTGCGTACGTTCAAGGCAGCGGCTGGAAAAGTTGGGTAAATAGCGGGGAAATTGCCGGTACTACTAAAAATGATTTAAAAATGCAAGCTATAAAAATTCAATTAACCGGCGATTATGCAAGAAGGTATGATATTTATTATCGTGTCTATGTCAGCAACAGCGGTTGGCAAGATTGGTTTAGTAACGGAGAGGCAACAGGCATTGACGATGAACGCCGCAGAATTGAGGCAGTTCAAATTAAAATCGTCGATAAAAGAGACAACAGATACGACAGAGACGACAATGACAGATATGACAGAGACAGATACGACAATGACAGATATAACAGAGACAGATATGACAGAGACAGATACGACAATGACAGATACAACAGAGACAGATATAACAGAGACAGATATGACAGAGACAGATATGACAATGACAGATATGACAGAAGATACAGTTATTAAAAATATTTTTTTAAACAAAAAAGCGGGCGAAGGTTTAACCTCCGCCCCTTTTTTTATTTAAAATTTACAATTATTTTAATTCTGCAACTGCCGAATCGCCGAAAATTTTTCTGATTCTGTCTTTTGCTTTTTGTCGAATTTCATCAGTAATATATAAATGTGCAATAGCCATAGCACCCGCAATAACTGCGGCGTCGTCGGAAAATCCCAATAAAGGCGTAATATCAGGGATTAAATCAATCGGTGAAATAAAATAGCCCAACGGCGCAATAATCGCCGCACGAATTCTCATCGGTACATTTGGATTTTGTGCAACGTAGAAAAGTTGCAACGCCTTGTAAATTAAACTGAGCCCCGCCTTTTTTACACTGCCGGTAATTTTTTGAAAAAGTCCCTTTTCCGAATAGTTTTTTTCGTATTTATCGACGTCGTATTTTTTATATTTTTCTCCGTCAAATTCCATATCGATTGTTGTTGCATTGTCAGCCAAAATATCCACCTCCATAACAAAAAAGAACCGCCTAAATTTATTTCGACGGTTCTTTAGTTTTAATTAAATATTTTTTTTCGCAATATCAACAAGATTTGAGAAAGCGGCGGAATCAGAAACTGCCAATTCAGCCATCATCTTACGATCTATTGCAACGCCGGCTTTTGTCAAGCCGCAAATTAATCTGCTGTAGGAAATGCCGTTAATACGAGCGGCGGCATTGATACGCGCAATCCAGAGACGACGAAATTCGCGTTTCTTGTTTTTGCGGTCACGGTAGGCGTATTGCCCTGCTTTCAAAACGGTTTCATTTGCTTTTTTAAATTGTTTACTTCTTGCACCGCGATAACCTTTCGCAAGTTTAAGAATTTTTTTATGGCGTGCATGTGCTGTAACGCCGGTTTTTACTCTTGGCATTATAGAAATCTCCTTTCAATCAGTTCCAAACGCAAATTAAGCGTAAGGAAGCATTGTTCTGACGTTTTTACGGTCTGCCGCTGAAGCAAGTGTGGCTTTGCGGAGATTTCTCTTGCGTTTACGGGTTTTCTTTTCTAAGATATGTGATTTAAAGGCTTTATTGCGTTTAAATTCGCCGCTGCCTGTTGCAGTGAAACGTTTAGCTGTCGCTCTGTGTGTTTTGATCTTGGGCATCTGCAGCCCCTCCTTTTTTAGTCTTCTTTGCATTTTGCGCCTTAGGAGAGAGAATCATAGTCATATTCTTTCCTTCAAGTTTGGCTGTGCGTTCAACACTTACAGTGCCTTCTAACGCCTTTGCCATTTTTTCAAGAATTGCCGTACCAATTTCGGGGTGCGAAAGTTCACGCCCGCGAAACATAACGGTAACCTTGACTTTGTCTCCGTCTTCGATAAAACGTTGAGCATTTTTGAGTTTTACATCAAAATCATGTTGCTCAATATTCGGTCTAAGTTTGACTTCCTTAATAGCGATAACCTTTTGTTTTTTACGCGCTTCTTTCTCGCGTTTTTGCTGTTCGTAGCGGTATTTGCCAAAGTCCATTATCTTGCAAACGGGGGGACGGGCTTTAGGCGCAATTTCTACCAAATCCAAATGTTGTTCTTCGGCAAGTCTTAAAGCATCGCGCGTCAACATAATTCCCAACTGTTCGCCATTTGCATCAGTTACGCGGACTTCACGAATACGAATTTCTTCATTGATTCTCAAAGTGTCTCTGCTAATTGTAAGTACACCTCCTGCGGCACTTATAAAAAAATTTAAGGCGGCAATAAGCCACCTTCTCTTGCACTAAGACAATACGACAATTCGCCGTAACCATACCAACTTAATCTGTGTCGGCAGGTGAGAAGTAATGACTTCTGCTTTCAACGCCGCAAAGTCTATCATATTGAAAAATTTCTGTCAAGGAAAATTTGATTTTATCCTTAACGTAAAAAATCCCGTTGGTCAGACGGGGCTTTTTATTTGGGACTACCATGTTTATATCTTTTTTAAGTATACTACTACAAAAAAATTGGGCAATATTTCAAAGTTGAAACCGGCACACAGTCGGCGCAATTTAGATAAAAATTTTCCTCTATAACGTGAAAAAACTCGGTAGTCAGCCGAGCCTCTCAATTTGTGTTCGTGTTGTTATTTTCATTTAAATTTTATTACATTGATTAAATATTTTCAACATAAATGTTATGTCGCTCCCTTTCAGCGAACGTTGACTGAAAGGAGGTATTTGTGTTGTTATTTTCATTTTTACTTTCTGTCGCAACAGGCGTAATTAGTCACTACGTTTGCAAATGGCTTGACAGAAATTAAGTGACAAAAGCCTAATGGTTAGCGTTAATCTATAAAACGCGCAAGTCTCGGCAACTGTCGAGACTTTTTTAATTTAGATAAAAAATTCCTCTATAACGTGAAAAAACTCGGTGCTCAGCCGAGTCCCTCCAATTTGTGTTTAAAATGTCATTTTCGTTTATAAATGAATAATAGCATAGACTATAAACTTTATCAAGTAAAAGTTTTCTTGAAATATTACATATCTTGAATTAAAATGACGCTGTCGCCCACTTCCGGCGAAACTTTCGTTGGAAGGAGGTGTTTAGAATGTTATTTTCGTTTTTTATGTCGGTCGTAGCAGGTGTAGCCGCTCACTACATTTGCAAGTGGCTTGATCGGCATTAAGGCGACAAAAGCCTAATGGTTAGCGTTAATCTATAAAACGCGCAAGTCTCGGCAACCGTCGAGACTTTTTTAATTTCTGTCAATATGTTACAATTTTGCAAAGGCGGTGATTTAATGAACGCAGACATTATAAAAATTAAAAATTTTGTAAAATATTGGAGCGGTCACGGTTACGAAAAAGGCGAGGCTCAACCGTTTTGGTTGGCGTTCATTCGTGATATTTTTGGTATTAATCAGTTTACTTCGGAAGCTTATTTGTCTAACGGTTCTACGGAAAACATTTTTCCTATTGGAAACTGCATCTGCTGCTTGATTTTATGATATGTATTGCAATTTTTCAAATCTTCATCTATAACCAAGAAGTTTATCATCGTAAGTTCTCCCATATCGTAATCAATGAGTTCTCTAGAATAATGAACGTTGTCATTGCGAATATCGTTGAAGATGTTATCACCCATCTCAGTACGAAACACTTTAAATTCTATCTGACAGTTCTTTAGTTTCAGTTTCTTTTTTATC
>CAJOGS010000189.1 GCA_905234045.1 uncultured Selenomonadaceae bacterium
ACTTATGAATTGACTGCAAAGCAAGCTATGGACGCTCTTAAAGTTCCCACAAATGAGCAAAGTAAATATCTAGCGTTAATTTAAGGTCTACCCTAGTTGGATTTTTACTTTTACTTTTCTTTCGCCATTTTTTTGTCTATTAATTTACAAGAATAATTTCATTGTTCGATTGAATAATGAAATTTATTTTTTATAGACAATATCACCACGTTATTTTATAATTTTTTGGGGTGATATTATGATAGTAGGCTATGTTAGAGTATCTTCTTTTGAACAAAATGAAGAGCGACAAATTAACGAATTAAAAGATTTTGGCGTTGAAAAATTTTTCTCTGAAAAAATTTCTGCTCGTGCAAAAGTTCGTCCGCAGTTTGAGGAAATGATGCGCTTTTTACGGGAAGGCGATATTTTAGTTGTCTCTGAATTTTCCCGCCTTGCTCGTTCTACTGCTGATCTTCTCAAAATTGTTGAATCTCTGAATCAAAAAGGCGTTGAAGTTAAAAGTTTGAAAGAACAATTAGATACTTCTACTCCACAAGGAAAATTTATGCTCACCATTTTTGGCGCAATCGCTGAATTTGAACGCGATTTGTTGTTACAGCGTCAACGCGAAGGCATCAGAATTGCTCAAGCCGCAGGGAAATACAAAGGGCGTCACGAAAAGAAACCACCTGAAGATTTTGATGACTATAAAAAACTTTGGCACGAGCATAATATTAAAGTCAGTGAAATTGCTCGGCGTTTCAAAGTTTGTCGTTCTACTGTTTATAAGTGGTTAAGGCAAAAATAAATTTCTGCTGAAGAGGTGGTCGATTTGCTCCTTGAGTATTCTTTTAAAAACTTTCTTTCTTTTAAAGACGAAATGTACTTTTCTCTTCGTTCAATTGAAAATTTGCGCGAAAAATTTCCTGACAACTACATTTCTGATAAAAACGTTTTGAAGTCTGCGATTATCGTAGGAGAAAATGCCGGTGGAAAATCCAATTTCATAAAAAGTCTCAGTTATTTGCAATTCTTGTTTAAAAAGAATCAACCTATTGAATCTGCTCTTAAAAACGTTTATGACGGGTATAATTTGGGCAACAAAACCAAAATTATTGATACTACCCAAAATTTTTTTATCGCCGTTTTAGTTGATAACTGCGAATATCATTACACTTTAGAAATTGATTGCTTAGGCATAAAAAAAGAAGTTTTTTCTCAAATTCCATTGAATAAAACTGACGAAGAAATTATATTCACTGTGGAACGGAGCGAGAAAAATATTCTCCTAACTGATACTATCGATTTAATCCAACTTGCCAATCGTGCTGAAAAACCTTTGATAGAGTTAAATTATGACTTACAAGTAAATTCTTCTATTGATGAACAGCTTAGAAAGATTTTAAAGCGCACGGCAAGCGATGAACACGAAGGATTGAATATATCGAAATTTGCCATACTTGGAATAAAATCAGCCGTAACTTTCAGCAAATGGATTAACGAGAATTTATTTATAAATATTTCTTCTGAAGGCGAACAATATTCTCAAACTAAAAAATTGACTAAAGACGATTTGCGCGTATTGAACGACAAAGAAAAATTTTTGCCAATATTGCGTATGATTGATTCCAGTATCAGTGATTTTAAACTGGATAATAAATTGCCGTTTTCAGACACAATTATTGTTAGAGTTGATGAAAATAATAGACGCTATGAACACGATTTAATTTCAGACTCTGCCGGTATAAGAGATTTCTTTCCCCTCGCTATACAAATTTTCAAGATTATCTACCAGAACAAAGTTGTATTTGCTGACGAAATGGATCATTCTTTAAATCCTGTACTTACTTATAAAATTCTATCCTTCATTCACGGAAGCGAACACACGGGACAATTTATTTTCACTACTCACAATGTTTTACATTTGAATTTAGAGAATTATACGAAGGAACAAATATATTTCGTAACTAAAAATGCCAGTAACCTTCAATCTGAACTTTATTCGCTGGCTGATTTTCCTGATATTGATTACGACATAGGAAATGATCTTTACAAATTTTATTTGCGTGGAGTTTTGGGAGGTACGCTGAATGAATAGACCTCAAAGAAAACTTAAACGTACTTTTTGGATTTTTTGCGAAGGTGATACGGAATTTAATTATTTTAATTCGCTCAGAAAAATTAATGACGACGTTAAAATACTTCCTGTAAATATGGAAGGCGGCGGATACAAAGAATATCTTAAAATAATAAAAAAAGATTCTCCCCAAAATCGCGTAGCAACATTCATAGTTATTGACTGCGACAGGGCTAGAAATATGGCGGACGAAAAAGACGCCTTGTTAAAATTAATCAACCATTGTAAACGCCAAAATGAAAAAAGTACTTCGCCGTACATTCTTGTTTTAAATAATCCTGACTTTGAATATATCGCCTGTCTTCACGATAGCAAATATAAAGGCGGAAATGCCAAACAACACATAATTAAAATTTTTGGATTTAAGGGCATCGATGAATTTAAAAGCAACGCCAATATATATGATTTCCTGAATAAGGATCAGTCGCGGAATTATCAGATAATGCTTGATAAATTGAGCCATACAGACAAAAAATTTTTAAAGAATCAATATAAATTTGACGTTACAAAAGTAATTATCGCCGTTGCAACTTCCATTGATTGGGATGAATTGTACAATAACAACTCAAATATTGATGAATTTTTCAAAGTTATTGCTCTCGAATGATAATGAGGTAATTTTTATGATTACGCACGAATTAAGCGAAGAAGATACCAAATTCCGCTATATTACACCGGCAATAGAAAAATCGGGCTGGTTAAAAGATGATATTCGTATGGAATATTTTTTTACCGACGGAAAAGTTATAGTTCACGGAAATAGCGTTAATCGCGGACAAATTAAAAAAGCTGATTATTTACTGCACAAAGAAAATATCCAACTTGCTATAGTCGAGGCGAAAAAATATAGCAAGACTGTTGATGCAGGACTTCAGCAAGCTATAGACTATGCGCAAATTTTGAAAGTGCCTTTTGTCTACTCTTCCAATGGCAAAGGCTTTATTGAACACGATTTTTTTACCGGCAGTGAACACGAATTGAGCATTGATAATTTTCCAAGTCAAGCTGAATTGTGGCAACGTTATCTAAAAGGAAATTCCTTAACTCAAAAACAAACTGACGCTATTTTAATTCCTGATTATTACGATCCGTTTGAAAAAGACCGCAAGCCGCGCTATTATCAAAGAATTGCCATTGATAAAACTGTTGAGGCAGTAGCTAAAGGACAACGCAGAATTTTGCTTGTTATGGCTACAGGAACAGGAAAAACTTATACAGCTTTTCAAATTGTTTGGAAGTTGATGAAGTCTAAAACTGTCGGCAGAATTTTATATTTGGCTGACAGAAATATTTTGATTGATCAAACTATGCAACAAGATTTCAAACCGTTTTCAAAAATTATGTGCAAAGTTGGAAATAAAAAATTAAATAGTGCTTACGAAATTTTTATGAGCTTGTATCATCAGTTGGCTGGCGATGAAGGCAAAGAACCTTTCAGGCAATTTAAGCCGGAATTTTTTGACTTAATTATAGTTGACGAGTGTCACAGAGGTAGCGCAAAGGCTGATTCTGAATGGCGCAAAATTCTTGACTATTTTAACTGCGCTGTACATATCGGTTTAACTGCTACGCCAAAAGAAACTACTGAAATAAGCAACCAAACATATTTCGGCGAACCAATTTTCACTTACAATTTGCGGCAGGGAATTGAAGACGGTTTTCTTGCGCCTTATAAAGTTATCAGAATCAATATTGACAAGGATTTAGACGGCTGGAGACCTTCGCAGGGTATGACAGATTTAAACGGCAATTTAATTCCTGATGAATTATTTACACAGCCTGACTTTGAAAAAACTCTTGTCATTGAGGAACGCACAAATTTAATCGCCAAACGTATTACTCAATGGCTCAAAGAAAATGGCAGATACAGTAAAACCATTGTTTTTTGTGTAGATATTGAACACGCCGAAAGAATGCGCCGCGCTTTAATCAATGAAAATCTAGATATTGTAAAAGACCACCCAAATTACATAATGAAAATCACGGGCGACGACGACGCGGGCAAAAAATC
>CAJOGS010000190.1 GCA_905234045.1 uncultured Selenomonadaceae bacterium
CGTTGCAACACGTTACGACAAATTGTCAAATTGTTTTCTGAATTTCATTATTCTCGCTGCCGTAATGATTCAAATTTAGGCTTTGCCAACACGCCCTAATAAATCTTTCACCGAGCCGACCAATTTTTATTTGGGGATCGCCGGGCATCGGAAAATCAGCATTGGTAGAAAAATTTGCAGAAGAAGTCGGAATGGCGTGCGTTTCATTGCTTGGCAGTCAACTTGCTCCTGAAGATATTATCGGCATTCCACAAATTCGCGGAAATACTTCAGAATTTTTGCCACCGAAAATGATAGCAAAGACCGAGCCTTATATTTTATTTTTGGACGAATTAAACGCCTGTTCGCAGGAAGTACAAAAAGCATTTTACAGTTTAATTCACGAGCGGCGGATTGGTGAATATCATTTGCCGAAAGGCAGTGTGGTAATCGGAGCAGGAAACAGAACTCAAGACGGAGCGATTGTAAAAAATATGTCGTCAGCTTTGATTAACAGAATGTTTCATGTTCAACTTGTGCCTGATGCAAAATCTTGGCTGAATTGGGCTTACGAAAATAATTTACATTCTTGGGTGATAAATTACATAGAACAACGCCCCGACCATTTATTTACCGAGCCGCCGAAAACTGAAGAACCATATTCAACGCCGCGATCTTGGCATATTTTAAGCGACGCATTGAAACAATATCATTTCGGCGAAGAAAATCAAAAATTTTCGCAAAAACTTTTGAGGATTTTAGCTTATGGAACAATTTCAGCAAAACACGCAGGAATGTTTATAGCCTTCAGCAAGAACGCCGACAAAAATTGTGCGGAATGACATCATCAAAGGCGAAAAAAAATTTCCGGACAAACCTGAAGACCGCGACAGTTTATATTTTTTGGCTCAAAGTTTAAGAGCAAAACTCTTGCACGATTTGCAGACAGATAAAAAAGATTTAAATAAATCGACACAATTTTTGGCGAACAGAGCAAAAAGTTTAATTAAAGACCTTGCAAAAATAAATTATGAACTTGCACAAATGGTAGTTTCGGACGAAGACGACAAAGTTTTACCGCGTTGGTTTATGGTGGAAATTGTCCGCGATTTGCCGCGATTGGTGAGGAATGATTGAAAATGTCAAAAAAATTTAAATCTGTAAAAAAACAGCCTTTGCCGATTGAAAAAGGCATTTCAATTTTACACGGCAATAAAATTTTTGATGAAATGTTAGAAAATATTTATCTTGACTTGACTTGCGAATTGTTGAAGATAATTTTCTTGATAAAAATTCAGCGGCGATTGTTCAGAGCGACGGCAAAATTTTTTTGAATAAAAATTTTAAACTCAGTGAAAGAGAATGGGCGTATGTGATAGCACACTGCATTTTGCATTTGTCTTTCAATCACTTTGATTTTGCAAAAATTCCCGAACCTTGCGACAAAAAAATTTGGAATATGGCTTGCGATATTTTTGTTGCAAAATTTTTGTCAGACATAAAAATTGGCAAGCCGCCTTTTTATTCGATTGAAATTTTTAACGGCAATAAAGCTGATGAAGTTGGAATTTATAACTACCTGCTTGCGAACAAAAATAATTTGCCGAAATATCACTTCGGAACAGCCGCAATTTTTCAGGAAGATATGAAATTTGTAACAAGTTATCGCGACAGAAATTATTTCAGCGATGCATTTGCGATGGTTTTGGCTCATTCAGTTCAAAAAACAATTCAAACTGCAAGCAATGAAAATATCGCTGAAATAACAAATTCAAAAAAAGCCGCCGACTGGTTTATAAATCATTTTCCATTGTTGGGCGGATTGGCATCTTGTTTTAAAATTATCGAAAATATAAATTTTTGTCGGCAAAATGAAATAAAAGTTGCGGCGGTTGGCGTGACGGCAGAAAAAAGTTTTGCAGATAAGATTTTTGTGGTAATTGTTATGGAAGAAATTTAGCGGACGGAGTAGGTAAAAATGAAATTCTACGATTTTTCAGGAAATGATTTTGGAAATAAATATATGACCGAGAACGATCATGTTTCAGTTTTGGAAATTTTTGATCGTAATGGCGAAATTTTTTTGAAAATGTTGGTGGCAGACAGAAGAGGCAAGCGGATTGTTTTTCTTGTACCGAGTGGAGAAATTTTGCAAGTAAAAGGATATGATGATGACGCAACAAAAATTATTATTGATTGTGCAGTAGAAATTAAAGATGAACTGATTCAATCGATAGAAGAAGAAGAAAACTAAAAAAATTTACTCGGCTTCGGTCGAGATTTTTTTTGTGTAATTTGCGTAATTTTTTGTACTTTTGACTTGGTATAATAAAAAAAATTTTCACGGGGGAAATTGAAATGACATCGGAAGAAATGGATGTGGCGATTGCAGAAATGATAATTCCGCAAGAAAAGCCGAAAAGTACAGGCAATTCACACCGTCGCAAGCAGTGGGAAAATAAAAAATATTGGCATCTCTGTACTAAGTGGAAAAGTTGTAAAGTCGGCGAAGCCAAACATTGTGAACTTGTAGGCAGAGGATATAACAGACTTTGCGAAGATTGTTTTTGCTATTGGAAGCCGCAATTTTATTTTAAACTTCTTGCAGGAATACGATTTAACTGCGATACAGGCAGGTTTAAAAAATATTCATATAACAGTACAAGTCGCAGGCGTTGGGTTAATCGTTGGGTCAGACGATATGCAAACAATGTAGAAAATGAACTTGGAAACAACGGCTATTACAGAAAAATTTTTGAATATGCTTGGGATTGCGTTTGAAATGAAAAAATCCTTTCCACCGAATAGGAATTTTTCAGCGTGAAAGGATTTTTTTTGTCGAGTTCCTACAGAAATTTTTTTGTTGAGAGGAAAATTTTTGTAGTTAAGGAACGCGACCACGCATTTTTAATTCCTCGCGGTCGTCATTTGCCATTTTTCACGCGAAGTAAAATTTTTTATTTTTCGGAGTGATTTTGTAAAAATTTTTGAACAAAAGAAATGATAAAATAATTTTCGGAAGGTGAAAATATTGAATGCGACATTAAAAAAATTGGAAATTGCTTTTGAAAATGTAGAAGTGATAAAAATTCCTGCGAAATTTATTTTAGCTTTAAATATGCGTTGCGTAAAAGATTTTCGCGACAGTTATCAAAATGACGGCAAAGGACTTGCGATGTTCAGAGGTACTTCGGCAGATAAAATTTATTTGCAGATTGATAAGTCGGCGAAGGAAAAATTTTACAGCAACTGCGACAACGAACTTTTTGAAAGAATAAATCAATATCAAGACATTACAAGTTTTACGCTGATTTATGCCGACAAATTCAAGGAAGAAATTTACGCACATTGGGAGGGCACTGACGAAATAAATTATTTGCAGAAAAATTATTTTGATGATGAAAGCAATTTGATTGTGGAAATTGGAAAAAATTTTTAATGAGTGGAGGCAGATTTTGTTTACTTTGCTTAAAAAAATTGAAATTGTCTTTGAAAATGTCGAGTGGATAGAAATTCCTGCAAAATTTATTTCTGCGTTGCGTATGTATAACATAAAAAATTTTCGTCGCAGTTACAAAAATTTTGATAAAAGTCTTGCGGTCGGAAAATTTACTTGTGCAGATAAAATTTTTATAAAAATTGACAAGGCGGCAAAAGATAAATTTTTCAGTAATGCCGGAGCAGACATTTTTTCAAGAATCGCTAACTATCAAGATATTACAAGTTTTGACTTGAAATATGCTGATGGTTTTGAGGAAAAAATTTATGCAATTCGTGGCGGAACTGACGAAATAAATTATTTGCAGAAAAATTATTTTGACGACGAAGGCAATTTAATTGTGGAAATTGGAAAGGAGTTTTGAAAAATGCTTTATGTAATTCCAGATACTCACCTTGGTCACGAAAATATTAAAAAATATTGCAATCGACCGAACAATTTTGAAAAAATTATCGAAAAAAACTGGAATGAAATTGTAAAAGCCGATGATACTGTAGTTCACTTGGGCGACGTTTCATTTCAGGAAGATTGGGTTAAAAAGCTGGGCAGTTGGAACGGCAAAAAAATTTTAATTCGCGGCAATCACGACAAAATGCCGATGAATTTTTATCTTGACTGCGGATTTACGGCGGTTTTGGAAGAAATGGTG
>CAJOGS010000191.1:0-3890 GCA_905234045.1 uncultured Selenomonadaceae bacterium
CATTGAGAGTCTGTTAAATCTGTCGGATATCTTTTTCGTTTTAAATAATCTAGTTTCATAGTTTCAGTCTACCATTTTTTCTCTGTGAAAACAACTTCTCAATGTAATTGCAATCGCCAATAAAATTTTTCTGTCAGGATTATTTTTAACGGTTTTTGGCGGCGTATTGCGAACAGAAATAATTTGGTACAGGTAAGATTTTGAAATTCCCGTGTCTTTGGCAAGTTGCGGAATGTCAATTTCTTCGTTGCGGCGTTCCATAATGATTTTAATGTATTCGCCGACTTTCGGGCTATAGGAAAATTCATTTTGATTATCGTTCAGAAAAGATTTAAACTCATCAGTAGAAGTTTTTTTTGCCGCCGCACAAATTGAATTATAAATTTCTTCGGTATCTTTTTTGTGACCGCCGATTTTCAAGCGGTCGGGCTTTTCGTAGTGCAAAAAAAAAACTTCCTTTCAATTTTTGCAAATTATATCAAAAGGAGCGATAAATTTGAAGTTGCCAAAAAATTTGCAGGGGCAATTTAAACTTCTGGAATTAATTCACGAAACTGCAAGCACGGAAATTTGGCGCGTCGAAGAAATTGCCACGAAAAAAATTTGTGTCCTGCGCGAAACTTACCGAACAAATTTAGTATACAAAGAAATTGCGAACGTCAAACATAAAAATTTGCCGGAAATTCTTTCTGTAACCGAAACAGATTTTGCAACTTACATTGTGGAGGAATTTTTGAGCGGCAAAACTTTGGCAGATTGTCTGGAAGAGCGCGGCGCGTTTTCTGAAGAAGAAGTTTGCAAAATTGCACTGAAAATTTGCAGTTGTCTTGAAAAATTGCACGAACGCCACATTATCCATCGAGACATTAAACCTGAAAATATTTTCTTGACTGCTGAGGGCGATTACAAGTTAATAGATTTTGACGCCGCACGAATTGAAAAAGCCGGCGTTTACGCAGATACAAATTTTTTGGGTACGCCCGGTTATGCCGCTCCCGAACAATACGGATTTCAGCAAACTGACGAGCGCACTGATATTTATTCATTGGGATTGACGCTGAAAAAATTGGCGGGCTACGACGATTACAGCGGTTTTTTGACGCCTATTTTTAATAAATGCGCGTCGTTTGATCCCGACAAAAGATACAATTCCGCCAAAGATTTAAAAGTTGCAATAATTCGCAGTCAACGCCTTTACAAGTGGAAAAAATTTTTAGTGGCGGGAATTGCGATTTTGGGGATTTATTTTTTTTCAACTAAAAATGTTCAAAGTGAAAATGTGCAGACTGAAAATTTACCGACTGAAAATTTGTCGGTTGAAAAAATTTCGTCTAAAGTTTCAAACATCGACGAGAAGGCACAAAATTTGCCCGTAGAGAAGAGTTCAGGCGATTTTCCAATAATTATATATCCTGAAGAAGAAACTCCCTCTACGGGCGTTTATAAGCCTTATACGCCGCCTTCAATTTTTGACACGAAAGAAACAATTCCCGAAATTTCAAATTTTGACGTTGATAAAATTGTTGCCGAGACTTCAAGGAAAGTTGACGCGCTGAATTTGGAACCGCCGCCAAAAATGCCTTTTCGTGATTTTAAAAACCAAATGCGGAATTTAAATTTGTCAGATTCCGAACTTGAAGAAAAATATAACGAACATAACTGCCGCCTTGAATTTAATCAGCGGCTTAGAGAATTTGAAAATTTGTTGCCGCAAAATTTATCTGATGAAGAAAAAAACGCGGCTATAATGAAATTTAAATAGCAATACTGACAGAGACTGTTAATTAATTCAAGCGTGGGATTTTTTTTATATTATGGCGTGTTGGTATATTTATTGAAGATTTATATATTTAACGAACTTTTTCATTGTCTTGTAAAAATTACTCGTCGCCTTTGCAAGTACCAAAAAGAAAGACGTTTTTTGCGCGTCCTGCGCGGCATCTTAGTTTTTTTTATTTTTAAACACTACACCACTAACACACTATACCACTAACTAAAATGTCAGTGCCGATTTTTTCAACGTTCAAATTTTTCAAATTTACGGCGTCGATTAATTTTTTAAAGCCGCCGCCTTCGACAGGCGAAAGTGCATTTTTTCCGCCAATAATTTTTGGCGCAATGAATGCAAAAACTTTGTCAATCAATCCTGCGCGAAACATTGAAAAATTCAAAGTGCCGCCGCCTTCCAAAAGTACCGAAGTTATTTCACGGCTTGCAAGTTCCGCCATTAAAATTTTTAAATCGACTTGTTGAGAATCGCCGCAAATAATAATTTCTGCGCCGAGATTTTTTAATGCAGAAATTTTATCTGCAGGAGCGTCGGCAGTCACGGCAATAATATTTTTAGCCGCGCCGTCATTAAGAAATTTTGAATCAAGCGGCGTCCGCGCCATACTGTCTGCAACAATTCGCACGGGATTTTTTCCGGTTTCAAGCCGCGTTGTCAAACTAGGATTATCTGCCAAAACTGTACCGACGCCGACCATTATTCCGTCAGAAATATCGCGCAGGCGGTGAACAAATTTTCTTGATTCTTCGCAGGAAATCCATTGACTTTCGCCCGTCACAGTTGAAATTTTCCCGTCCAAACTGCAAGCAAATTTCGCCGTCACGAACGGCATTTTTTTAGTTATGTACTTCAAAAAAACTTCATTCAAGCGGCGGGCGTCGTCTTCCAAAATTCCAACTTCAACTTCAATTCCCGCCGATTTTAAAATTTCAATTCCGCGCCCTGCAACAAGCGGATTAGGGTCTTTCATTGCAACGACGACTTTTTTAACTCCCGCGTCAACAATTTTATTTGCACATGGCGGCGTTCGTCCAAAATGACTGCACGGCTCCAAAGTCACATACATTGTTGAATCTTTCGCAAGTTCGCCCGCCATATTCAGCGCGTGAACTTCTGCATGCGGCGTCCCCGCTTTTCTGTGCCAGCCTTCAGCTATTATTCTGCCGTCTTTCACGATTACCGCGCCTACCATTGGATTTGGTGAAGTGCGCCCTTCAGCGTTTTTGGCGATTTTCAACGCCTCCGCCATAAATTTTTCATCTGTCATAATTTTCCCCGTCATTTCAAAAAGCCGTTAATAATTTGTTCTTCTGCTTCTGATTCGGTAAGCCCCAACGTCATCAATTTTATAATTTGGTCGCCCGCAATTTTTCCGATTGCCGCCTCGTGTACTAACATTGCGTCAACGTTGTTAGCCTCCAAACTCGGCACGGCTAAAATTTTGCCTTCGTCCATAATGATTGAATCGCACTCGGTATGCCCGTTACAAGCCGCGTTGCCGACTATGCACAAATCTAATTTCTGAAAAGATTTATCACGCGCCACGCCACGCGATACAACATCAGCCGCAGAATTTTCGCCGTTCAAAATAATTTTATATGTACTAAATGCTTTTTGTTCGCCGTGCGTCATCAATCTTTCACGAACAATTAATTTTGCGCCCGCGCCAAGTTCGGCGGTTGTAGTGCGTTGCGTTGAATCGACGCCTTTAATTTGCACCATTTCCATTTCCATAAAACTATCATCATTCATTGTAACTTCGGTAACGGGATTTAAAATGCGTTTGCCGGTCCCCGTGCCGCTGCCGTAATGTTTTTCAACGTATTTGACTTTGGAATTTTTGCCGACAAAAAATCTGTGTACGCCGTCATGTTCTGAATTTTGGTTGCCGCAGTTGTCAATCCCGCAACCTGCCACTATTACCACGTCGCTATTTTCGCCGATATAAAAATCATTGTACACCGTTTCAGTCAAGCCGCTTGCACTCAAAACAACGGGAATATGAACGCTTTCATTCTTAGTGTCGGGTTTTATGTGAATGTCAATGCCCGTGCCGTCTTCTTTTGAAATAATTTCGATATTTGCAGTACTGTTTCGCCCT
>CAJOGS010000191.1:3951-10850 GCA_905234045.1 uncultured Selenomonadaceae bacterium
CTTTTTTGTATTTCATCAAGTTGTAACAATTTTTTTCACCTCTAAAAAATTTTCCTAAATTTAGTTAGGTGCTGTTGAATAATTCTGTTTTGAACTTTTATTTTTATATTGAACGCACTTTTTCTTTGTCTTGTCAAAGAGCAAACGCTCCTACTCGTCGAATTTGCAAGTACAGCAAATGCTCGTACTCCTCGCCTTTGCAAGAAAGACGCTTTTTGCGGTGCTGTTTTTTCATTTTCATCTAACAAAAAATAATTCGTGAATCAGCAAGTTAAATCAATTAATCAACACGCACTAGGTAGTTCGGTAGTGTTGTAGCTAACAGCTAACCACTAGTCCCTAGTCCCTAATCTTCCCGCAGTCTCTTTGAATATTTTCAGATTTCATAATTTCAGGCAAAACAGTTTTTGAGTCGCCTTGAAATTTAATTTTCCCGTCCGCCAAAACTATTATTTCATCTGCAATATTTAAAATTCTTTCTTGGTGCGAAATGATAATTATCGAACTGCCCGCAATATTTTTTTGCATATCCTCAAAAATCTGAATCAAATGTTTGAAACTCCAAAGATCTATCCCCGCTTCAGGTTCATCAAAAATTGAAAGTTTTGTTTTACGCGCCAAAATCGTTGCAATTTCAATGCGTTTGAGTTCGCCGCCGCTCAATGAAGAATTTACTTCACGGTTGATATAATCACGCGCACAAAGTCCGACTGCCGACAGATAATCACAAGCCTCGTTGAATTTCAATTTACGCCCCGCCGCCAATTTCAGCAAATCAAAAACTTCAAGCCCTTTAAATTTTACAGGTTGTTGAAATGCAAAACTTATGCCGCGTTTTGCGCGTTCGGTAATATTTTTTTCGGTTATATTTTCGCCGTCGGTAGGTTTTTCAATTCCTGCAATTATTCTTGCAAGCGTCGATTTCCCGCCGCCGTTCGGTCCGGTTATCACGACAAATTTATTATTTTCGACGGTTAAATTTATCCCGCGTATAATGTCAATCTGTTTGTTGTCTTCAGTCACGCTGAATGAAATATTTTTTAATTCAAGCAATTTTCAACTCTCCCAAATTTGTAATCGGTTTAAATTTTAATCCCATTCACAAATAAATGCTTTTTTTCCACTGTCAGTGTAGTTTGAAAAACTTCCGTCATTCCATTTGCCGTCAGTAAATTTCCAATAGAACATTGCATAATTTTCACGGTCTCTGCCGTTCGGCTCGTGTGTAGTCGAATTCCAGTTGGAATATTTCAACGGTTTGCCGTTTACCCAAGTCCAAGTACCTTCGTGTCCGGCGTCGGTAAGACCGAAATACGCGCTTTTGTAGCCGAAATCAATCATAATCTGATATATTTTTGCGTTAGCTTTGGCGTTTTTGATTATCGCCAAATGCCCGTCGAGTGATTCGCAATATTTTTCGGCTTCTTCCCAAGTATTGCAATTATCGAAAACGTAAAAATAATGTCCCTTATATTTTACGGCATCTTTTGGTATACTGTGATTTTTAGTTTTTGCGGCGGCAACCGAAATTTGAAAATTTTCTGTCTCAAAATTCGGCGCGGGAAAAAAATTTATTAAGCCTGCCATTACCGTCGCCGCCAAAAGTTTTGCCAATAACTTTTTCATAGTAGTTGCCTCCTATGTATATTTTATAATTTGATTGATGAATAAGAATCCCATTCACAGATAAAACCGGAATTTTGAGACTGATAATAACCGGCATTATTTCCAAATTCTGATAAATCAAACCATTTGCCTTCCAAACCTTCATACCTGCAAATTGCAACTGCATTTTCAATGCCGCCATCATTATTTGGATCACCATATGCCCAATTTGCGTAGGAAAATTTTTCGCCGGTAAGCCATTCCAAATTGCCGGAATTATTTCTGAAACCGCCTGTCCAGTAAAATCCTTGTGTACCATTGGCGACGATTAAATTTTTAACCATTTCTTGTTCAAGAATTGAAGTTACAGTTACCAAATGCCCGCCCATATCTTCACAAGTTTTTTTAGCGTCTTGCCAATTCATACCGTCATTAAAAACTTTGTAATAGTGCGCGTTGTATTCTTTAATTCCAAGTTGTTTCAAAGTTTTATCTTTGGAAGAATCATTAAAATTATTATTGTCAGTATCGACGGTATTTTCGGAAGTATTTAAAAAATTTCCAATATTATCAACGTCCGCAGTGGCAACAACGAACGCCCTGCAAATTGTGCCGTTTTCGTAAAAATGAACTTCTTCATGTTTAACTTTAATCATTGCGTTTGCCGCAGTTCGGATTTGGTCTTGCGTCAAATTGAATTTATTCATTTCAGAATAACTTTCAACGAAAACGCCGACTTGTTCAATAATTTTTCTTTTGGCGTCTGCAAGTGCCGCCATTTTTGCAGTTTCGCGGCTGTCTCTGTCGCCGAGTCTATATTCGCCTTCAGCAGAAATTTCTTGCGGCGCGGCTAAAGTGATATTTGACAAATTCAAAAACAAAAACGCCACAAAAATTGTTGTGAAAACTTTTCTAATTAGGTTCAAAACAATCAACTCCTTCAAAATTATTCAACTATCAAGCTGAATTCGACAATAATTTTTTCAGTTTCCGCCCGTGTTGAATGGTCGCGCAGATTATCAAAAAAATTTTCTTTGTGAATGACGACAGAATTTATAAATTCTGCCGCGTAACTTTCAAACATTCCAACTTCGTCATAGAGCCGCCAAAAATTTTTCACGCTGTCGGCAGTTTCAATATCATATTCGACGCGGTGTAATATCCTTGCAAATTCTGCGCGAAATTC
Source organism: uncultured Selenomonadaceae bacterium (assembly GCA_905234045.1). Classification (GTDB taxonomy): domain Bacteria; phylum Bacillota; class Negativicutes; order Selenomonadales; family Selenomonadaceae; genus Quinella. The sequence continues at coordinate 6,743 of CAJOGS010000191.1, forward strand.
TGAAGTGTACATTGAATTCAGGCATTGAACGTGCCGCCCGCACTTGCCAAATTTCTACCTCCAAATCGTCGCCAAAATTTTCAAAGCCGCACTCAATCAATTTTGCAAGTAAATCTTTTGGAGCTTTTTTTATTACAGGCGAAAATTTCACGTCTTTATAAAATGACGCAAACATTAATTTTTCAAAATTCGTCCGCGTGTAAAATCTTGAAACAATCCCGTTAAACCAACCGCGCATTAATTTTTCCAATATTTGCCAGTGCCGAATATTTCTGAAACTCGTTAAAAATATTCCCGTCTGCTTGATATATTTTGAAAAACCCGCCGCTATGTCTTGCGGATTTACTACGACTTCCAAAGTTAAATCGCCTATTATCAAGTCAAAAAATTCTTCGTCGAACGGCAAAATTTCTTCACGGTAATTTAACACGCAAGTTTTAACCCGTTCGTCAAAAAAATCTTCATCAGTCGTTACAAAAAAAATTTCGGCGGCGGGAAATTTTTCGGCAAGTTCGGAAATATATTCTTCAGTTTCGACAATCAAAATTTTTTCAAAAAAATCGTCGCCGTAAATAAAATCTGTCAGCAATTTAAACCTCCGGATTTAATTCTTCGCCATATTCGCGCAGAAAAATTTTTTGATACTTGCGATATTGCGGATCAAGCGGCTTTTCTTTTGGGCAATGAATACACCAAAAATCTTTCGACTGATTCGGTACAACTACACGATACCCTGCGCGTTGCATTTCCTTGCAAAGTGAAGTATCGTACAAATGCCAGCCGTCAAATAAATCTTCGCGCCATTCCAAATCGTACTGCGTCGCCAAAAATAAGCCGTCCACAGATTCAACTTCTTGATAATCGCCGACAGGTTCATCACATTCTGAATCAACGACGCTTTCAGGTTCGCAAGCATGCAAAACTCTTCCATAAGGTCGCAAGCCGTCCCACCAAACGCCCGTTGCAGGAAGATTAACACAGCCAATCATTCCGACAACGCCAATACTTTCATCAGAAAAAATTTTCAACAGGTCGGCAATCAAATTTTTATTTACAACGAAAGTATCTTGATGTAGATAAATTTTATATTTGGCGTCGCAATTTTTCATAGCCGAATTATAACCCGCCGTCATTGAATTTGCGCCGCGCACGGGAATTATTTCAACGCTGTAATTTTTCGGTATGTTCAAATGTTTCAAATACAAAACACATTCATTGTACCAGTAATCGCTGTTGACGCACGTTATAAACGCAACTTTTTTATCGTTCAATAAAATCACCTTTTCAGTTGATAGATCGGTAGTTGGTAGCTGATAGCTAATAGCTGGTAGCTTGTAGCTTGTAGCCAATAGCTAACAGCTAACAGCTAACAGCTAACCATCTAGGGCGTGTTGAATAAATTTGTTTTTAATGAAAATTTTTTATATCTTGAACGTACTTTTTCTTTGTCTTGTCAAAGAGCAAATCCTCCTATTCGTCGAATTTGCAAGTACAGCAAATGCTCGTACTCATCGCATTTGCAAGAAAGACGCTTTTTGCGGTGCTGTTTTTTCGTCCGCGAAAAAAACGCACCGCCCGCGCCGCGCGTCCTGCGCGGCATCTTAGTTTTTCGTTCTCAGTCAACCAAATTTAGTTAGTTAATCATCTGCAATTTTTCAGTTCTATTAATTTTTCAACACACTCTAGCAATCTAGCAATCTAACCGCTTCGCTCAAAGTTTCGCCAATATTTTCACGAATAATCAATTCAGCCTCTCTGTCGGCGTGCGTTTCAGTTTTGTTGATGATAACGAGATATTCGCCGTTAAAATAATCAATGAAACCCGCCGCAGGATAAACCGCCAAACTTGTACCGCCGACAATCAAAGTATCAGCCTTTGCAATGACGCCGACAACTTTTGTTACAAGTTCAGGCTCAAGATTTTCTTCGTACAAAACAACGTCAGGGCGAACAATGCCGCCGCACTTTTTGCAATAGGGAATCGGCGTATTTTTTACGATAAAATCTAAATCGTAATTTTCGCCGCACTTCATGCAAAAACTTCTTTTTACTGAGCCATGCAATTCGTAAACATTTTTTGAACCTGCCGCCTGATGTAAGCCGTCGATATTTTGAGTGATAACCGCCGACAAAATGCCGCGCTTTTCCAATTCGGCAAGTGCAATATGCCCTGCGTTCGGTTTTGCGTCAAGGTAAAGTATGCGCGTTCGGTAAAATTTGTAAAAATCTTCGGGACAATGCATAAAAAAACTGTGCGTTACAATTTCTTCCGGACGCAAATTTTTTCCGAAAGTTTGATTGTAAATACCGTCGGCACTGCGAAAATCGGGAATACCGGACTCGGTAGACATTCCCGCGCCGCCAAAAAATACCGCGTTTTTACTCTGTGATAGAATTTCGCTCAATTTTTCAACGTTCGTCATTTTTGCCAACTCCTATAAATTTTTTCTAAGATTATATTTCGCAAGCCTGAAAATGTCCATTAAAAATTTGTTTGCAATTCGGCGAAATTGTGTTATCATACGGAAAATTGAGTTTGTATTTTATGCAAGGGAGGATTTTAAATGCTTAAAAGTATAGCAGTAATGACTTCCGGCGGCGACAGTCCCGGAATGAATGCGGCAGTTCGCGCCGTTACTCGTACCGCTCTTCATCAAGGTGTTAAAGTTTGGGGTATCAAAGGCGGCTATCACGGCATGTTGGACGAAGATATTTTTGAAATGCAATCCAAAGACGTTTCAGACATTATCCAACGCGGCGGCACTTTCTTAGGTACTGCGCGTTGCAAACGTTTCACCACGCCGGAAGGACGTATGCTCGGTTATAAAAATTTGGTAGATCGCGGGATTCAAGGCTTGGTTGTTGTCGGCGGCGACGGTTCACTGCGCGGCGCGTCCACTCTCAGTCAAGAAACCGGCTTGCCAATCGTAGGACTTCCCGGCACGATTGATAACGATGTTTGGGGAAGCGAATACACTATCGGAAGTGATACTGCTGCAAATACTATTCTTGACGCTATGAATAAACTTCGTGATACTGCGTCGGCGCACCGTCGTATTATCGTTTTGGAAGTTATGGGCAGAAATTCAGGCTGGCTTGCAATGGTTGCAGGTATTTCCGGCGGCGCGGAATATATTCTTGTTCCCGAAGAAGAATATGACATCAGCCAAATTTGCGACAGCATGAAAGCCGAATACGAAAAAGGCAAACGCTATATTTTAATGGTAGTTGCCGAAGGCGCGGGCAAAGCAAGTGAACTTGGTCCAATTATCGCTGAAAAAACCGGCATTGATACGCGCGTTTCAAAACTCGGTCACATTCAACGCGGCGGTTCACCTTCTGCCATTGATCGTCTTAATGCAAGCCGTTTGGGCGAACATGCGGCACTTGCCATTATTTCAGGCTTGAGTGATATTGTTTTCGGTTTCAATCGCGGGCATGTAGTATCAATCAATTTACATGACGCCGTAAACAATAAGAAACAACTCGATCCGCAATTAATCAGACTTTCTAAAGTTCTTGCATAAAATTTTTTGGCATTTAACTGAAAAAACCTCCTGCCGATTCGGCGGAGGTTTTTTCTATTTTAGTTTTATTTTCATCACTGTTGAAAAATTATTTTTTTTGAAGATTTTTTTATATTTAAACTTAGGGCGTATTGAATCAATCTGTTTCAAAAATATTTCTATACTGAACTTACTTTTCTTTGCCAGCCCAAAGGAGCAACGCTCCTACTCGTCGCCTTGCAAGTAACAAAAGAAAAGGCTTTTTTGCGGCGCAAGTGCATTGCTTCCGGCAACCTTGCGTGGCTTGCGTAGCATGCGCGGTGAGGCGCGCTCTTTAGCGGGCATGCTCTCTAGCCGTGCCGTGTGAGCGCGCATCCGTGCGCGCACCTGCTTTCCCGTTCTCAGTCAGCTTTTTTTGATTCGCTAATTTTTTTTTAGCGCCATTAATTAATTATTCAAAATACCCTAGCGTCTGTTGAAAAATTATATTTTTAATGATGAATTTTAGTTACTTAAATGTTTTAAAATGTACTTTCTTTTTTCCGAAGCAAAATTAGTTGGATAGTGGGATAGTGGTGTAGCGGGTAGCTATTAGCTATTAG
>CAJOGS010000192.1 GCA_905234045.1 uncultured Selenomonadaceae bacterium
AATACTGATTTTTTAATTAATTTTGCGTTTTATTTTTGGAAACTTAATAAAAAATTTTAAAAGGTTGTGTTTATTGTGAAGCATTTCAAAGTTTTTGCCGCATTGTTTTTAATGATGTGTGCAACGGTTTTCTTATCGGGTTGCGGCGGCGATTCAAGCACGGTTGTTGTAAAAGACAATCCGACTGATCAAAAAGATCCACAGGAAGTAAAAGATGCAAAGTACAAAATTTATCTTATTACGATGGATTCTGTTGACGATTTCTGGAAGTCGATTGACAACGGCTGTAAACAAGCAGTAAAAGAAATTGGCGGAATTGATTACAAATGGATTGCGCCCGACCAAAATTTGGACGCTCCGCAAATGGAATGTATCGACAAGGCAGTTGCTGACGGCGCAAACGCTATCTTGCTTGCCTCAAGTTCGCCGCGTGGAGTTATTCCAAGTTTGGAAAAAGCCCAAGCTAAAGGCGTAAAAATTGTTTATGTAGATAATCCGTCTGAATTTGACGCACTTGCATTTTTGGCAACCGACAACGAAAAAGCCGGCGTTCTTGCGGGCGAAACTCTCAAAAAGCGTCTTGAAGAAGACGGCGTTACTTCCGGCACTATCGGAATGTGTGCAAACAAAGACAACGTTACAAGTACAAATCTTAGAAATAAAGGTTTCCGCTCCGTCTTTGAAGGTTCAAACTTCACACTTACAGAGATTTTTTACATGAACGATAACGATCAATCTTTGAAAGATTGGGCGGCGTCTCACACAGATTATGCCGCTTTCTTCGGTCCAAATGAAAGAACTGCAAGAAATATCGGCGAACAAATGCGCGATATAAATGCCAAAAAAATTATAATGGGCTTTGATACTTCCGATTCAGTTTTAACTTTAATTCATGACGGTTTTATTTTCGCAACAATGCAACAAAAACCTGAAGTTATGGGACACGACGGCATTAAAATTGCCGTCGAGGCGTTGGAAGGCACTTTCACTGAAACTAATAAAAGAATTGATACAGGCGTAACCGTTATTTACAGAGATTCAATTTAATCTAAAAATTTTTTAGGCAGGTGAATTGACATGAAATTTAGTACGAAACTTTTAATTGCAAATTGTGTGCCAATAATCATTTTTGCAATCATTTCATTAATAATGGGTTTCGTACAATTTCAAGACGGTCTCTACAACGAAAAGCAAGGAAATTTAAAATCTACGGCGTTGGCGGCAATGGCGTTGTATTCCAGTCGCGGTTACGGAGACTACGGCAGAAAAGCTGACGGCAATGTTTGGCGCGGTATGAATTTTAATGTTTCGCTTGAAACTTCGGTTGTTGACGATCTGAAGGAACAAACCGGCGTTGATATAACATTTTTCTTTGGCGATACGCCGGAAATGACTTCAGTTTTTGAAAAAAATGGAGCGCGTTTTGTCGAAACATCTTCCATTGATGAAATTTACAATTACACATTGAAACAAGGAACGCAACTTTGGTGTCCCGAAACAATGATTAACGGCGTTTCAAGTCAAGCGTACGTTATACCGATAAGACAATCAAGCGACGGTTCAGTCGTCGGCGCGCTTATGGCGTCTCAGTCTACCGAAAATTTTGACCAAATTATTCAAAATTACATTACAAATACATTTTTGATTGCGTGGATAGTTCTCGGCGTTTCGTTCGCCTTTATTAACTGGTATGTCGGCAGATTCTCACATGAATTTGAAGCGGCGTCAAGCAAGAGTAAACACGATTTATTGACAGGTTTATATAATAAGCGTTCGTTTGAAGATGAAGTTCAAAAGACAATTAACACAAGAGATGTGAATATAGTTTCAGTTCTGCTGATTTTCGATTTTGACAATTTCAAAACGATAAATGACACTTACGGACACGCAGTCGGCGACGAAGTTTTAAAAGCCTTCGGATCTGTTTTGGGGCGGGCTTTCCGCACTCATGATATTATCGGACGTATCGGCGGCGATGAATTTATGGTTTTTATGCCGGATATGTTGGCTGAACATTTAAAACGCCCTGATGAAATTTCAAGGGAAATTTTAGACGAACTTGCCGCAATGGAAATCGGTCCTGCAAAACATTTCTCCTGCAGTATCGGTATCGGCACGGATTTAACCGGCTACAACTTCAAAAAACTTTACAAACTTGCAGACAAGGCTTTATATCAAGCCAAGAAAAACGGCAAGGCTTGTTTCGTCAGATATTCTTCAACTGATCACCCTGTTACAGATGAAGAAGCTACTGAAATTGAAAATAAATAAAATTTGCGGGCGGCAATCAGCCGCCTTTTTTAATTTAAATATTGCCGCTGTAAGATTTTTAGTATAAAATACACTTTAATTTTGTAGCGTGGTAGTTGGATAGTGTGGTAGTTAGATAGTGTGATAGTTTGATAGTTTGATAGTTCGATAGTTTGATAGCAATTTACTATACCACTATACCACTATACCACTATAGCACTATCATACTATATCGAAGGGAGTAATTTTAAAAATTATGGAGCAAAAAAAAGAAGGCTCAATGACGGGCTTTTTATTACCGTCAATCGTTGGAATAATTCTTTTTATGATTCCCATATATTATGACGGCAAATGGACAATAGTTGTAAAAATAATTGCAGATATGATTAGCGACTCTATAGGCGATTATTTGCCGCTGTTGTGCCTGTGCATTGTCACCTTGTCGGCAGTATTGGGAGTTATTTTTTTGGGTAAACCGAATTTTATTGCAACATATCCAATCGTTGCAAATACATTTTCAACAACCGCAGTTTGGGTATTAATAAGAATTGTCGGCGCGGTATTTTTGTGGCTGACATATTTTGAAGTCGGCAAGGACGACGAAAACGGCGGAATAATTTCAATGATAACTTCCGGCGACAACGGCGGCTTTGTCTTGAATGATTTGTTAAGCGTTTTGGTAGTTATATTTTTATTGGCAGGATTGTTATTGCCGTTACTGTTGGATTTTGGACTTTTGGAATTTATCGGCGCAATGCTGACAAAAATAATGCGCCCCGTGTTCACAATTCCGGGACGTGCGGCGGTTGACTGTATAACTTCATGGATCGGCGACGGCACTTTAGGAGTTATGCTGACTGCCAACCAATATGAAAGCGGTTATTATTCAAAACGTGAAGCGGCGATTATTTCGACGACTTTTTCAGCCGTCTCAATTACATTTTCAATCGTCGTCCTTGCGCAAGTCGGCTTAATGGAATATTTCGGCGCGTACTATCTTTTAATTTGCTTGATTGGTATTGCATGCGCGTTGATAATTCCGCGAATCCCGCCGCTGTCATTGAAAAAAGATGAATTTTTGGTTGAAGGTAAAGCAATGGGCGAAACTTTGCCGGCGGGTTATACTTCATCATTTCAATATGGAATTGCGCTGGCACGTCAAAGAGTCGGCGAACATAAAGGCATCGGACAATTTATGGAAAATGCTTTTAAAAACGCGGCGGGTATGTGGTTCGGCGTGTTGCCTGTCGTAATGTGCATTGGAACATTGGCATTAGTTTTGGCGAATCATACAACTATTTTTGACACACTCGGCGCGCCGTTCCTGCCGCTGTTAAATCTGCTGGACGTACCGCAAGCTACTGAAGTTTCAAAGACAATGATTGTCGGCTTTACAGATATGTTTACGCCGTCGATTATCGCCGCAAAAACTATTACGGTTCCAATGTCAAAATTTATCGTGGCGGTAATTTCTGTTACGCAGTTGATTTATCTTTCTGAAGTCGGCGGGTTGATTCTCGGTTCAAAAATTCCCGTCAATCTGATTGAACTTTTCATTTTGTTCCTTGAACGTACAATTATCAGTATTTTAATTGCCGTGCCTGCCGCGCATTTGATTTTTAGTTAATGCTTGTCGGTAAAGTCACTAAATTTTTAAGTTGGTTAGATAAGAGATGAAAAACGGCGGTCACGGATGACCGCCGCCGCCATTGATTAACTAAAGAGCATGCCTGCTAAAGAGCGCGCCTCACCGCGCATGCTACGCAAGCCACGCAGGATTGAATCTCTGGCGGAAAAAAGCACTTTTTCTTTGGTACTTGCGCGGCTTGCTTGCAAGGCGTGCTCTTTAGTACTTTTTTTACATTTAATTAAAAAAAATTTTACCAACAGTCCATAGGAAAAAAATATCTAAAAAAAGAGTTTACCAACAGACCCTAATTACAAAAAAAAATTCTTAAAGTAAGACTTTATCAACAGCACTTGGTTAATAATCAGTAGAAAAAACTACTTCGACGAAGGAGAAATTTTGCAATGGAACCATCAGCATTATCACTGTTACCGCCTTTAATAACAATCGTGCTGGCACTGATGACAAAAGAAGTATATTTTTCGTTAATCATAGGAATATTTTCAGGCGTAATGCTTTTTACCGGCGGCGACTTTTTGCAGGCGATTACAAAATTTTTTGAAATAATGTCGGGCAAAGTCGGCGGCAACGTAAATATATTGGCGTTTCTCGTAATACTTGGAATTTTGGTAGCGGCAATAACGCGCTCCGGCGCAACTCGTGCTTACGGCGAATGGGCGCGGCGAACAATTTCAGGTAAAAAATCTGCAATGGGCGTAACTGCATTTTTGGGAATTTTAATTTTTATCGACGATTATTTTAATTGCTTGACTGTTGGAACTGTTATGCGTCCCGTTACAGACAAATTTAAAATCGCACGCGCAAAACTTGCCTACATAATTGATTCGACTGCCGCGCCAATTTGTATTATTGCGCCTGTATCAAGTTGGGCGGCGGCTGTCGGTTCTTCACTTCCCGAAGATTCAAATATTGACGGTTTTGCACTTTTCCTGCAGACAATTCCTTTTAATCTGTACGCAATTTTAACAATGGTATTTATGATTTTTATAATTGTCAGCGGCAGAGACTTTGCGGAAATGGGTAAAGCCGTCAAAGAGTTCAAAATTCCGAAAGAATATCAAGACACTGCACAAAATGAAGAGAAAAGCGGCGGCAACGGCAAAATTATTGATTTGGTTCTACCGCTTACAGTTTTGATAATTTCCTGCGTTTACGGTATGTTGTACACCGGCGGCATTAATGACGGAAAAACTATATCAGCCGCCTTTGCAGATTGTGATGCTTCCGCCGCGCTTGCGTTGGGAAGTTTTATTTCGCTGATTTTTATTGCGATTTTATATTTACCGCGTCGCGTTATAAATTTCAATGATTTTTGCGAATGTTTCGCGCAGGGCTTTAAGGCAATGGTACCCGCAATATTTATTTTATGTTTGGCGTGGACACTTTCGGGAGTTTGCGGCAAAGATTATCTTAATTTGGGCGGCTACGTCGGTTTGTTTGTTCACAATAACGCGCAAATTGCAGTTTTCTTGCCTGTGATATTTTTCTTGGTTGCATTGGGATTGGCATTTGCAACCGGTACAAGTTGGGGAACGTTCGGCATTTTAATTCCAATATCAATGGCGGTTGCCTTGTTGACGTCTGAACCATATGAAATGTTGGTACTGTGCATATCTGCGATTTTGTCGGGCGCAGTTGCGGGAGATCACGCCTCGCCAATTTCCGATACAACTATTTTGGCGTCGGCGGGCGCACAATGTAACCACCTTGAACACGTTGAAACGCAATTGCCGTATGTGCTGACAGTTTCGGCTTGTTGCGTGGTAGGATTTTTGGTTGACGGCTTTACACAAAACGGCTGGCTCGGCTTGGCTGTAAGTTTTGCCTGTTTGTGCGGCGTTATGGCTTTCATACGCGCTAAAGTTCCCGCAAATGATTAATTCAAAATTTTTCTCGAAATAAATTTCGTCAGTGTGATAACGGCTGTTGGAAAAATTCTGAAAAAATTTTTTGACTGTGTCTTGCTCAGACGGTTGAAAGCTCTTTTAGTTTATTATTTTTCAACAGTCAGCAAAAAATTAAATTTCAATATAAAAATTAAACAAAAAATGCTAGGGCGTGTTGAATAATTCTGTTTGCAAATTTTTTGTTGAAAATTTTTATATTTTGAACGTATTTTTTCTTTGTCTTGTCAAAATTAATCGTCGCCTTTGCAAGTACAGCAAATGCTCGTACTCCTCGCATTTGCAAGAAAGACGCTTTTTGCGGTGCTGTTTTTTCGCTATCATCGAACAAAAAATAATTCGTGAATCAGCAATTTCAATCAATTTTTACTGATGAATTTTTGTTACTTAAATTT
>CAJOGS010000193.1:0-5755 GCA_905234045.1 uncultured Selenomonadaceae bacterium
GCAAAGGCGACGAGTAGGAGCGTTTGCTCTTTGACAAGACAAAGAAAAAGTACGTTCAATAAGAAAAAATCTTTAAAAAGTAAGAGTTTACCAACACGCCCTAAATAAAAAATTAAAATTAGAAAAAAAGTTTTTAGAGAACATTAACTATCCAACTATCGCACTATCACACTACAACACTACTCACCAGTCTTCACGGGCACTTTTCCAAAATGTCGGCGTAAACAATACTAAAACCGTGAAAACTTCCAGACGGCTCAAAAACATAAATACGCACGCAAATAATTTACTAAGCGTCGGTAAAAGTGCATAAGTACTGGTTGCGCCCTCAATTCCAAAACCGGGACCAACGCTTGCCATTGTCGATAAACTTACAGAAACACTATCGACAAAATCAATGCCGTCAAACATCATCACGAACGCAAATAAAACGTCCATTACAATTACTGCAACAAAAAATTTTGCCGCGCCGTAAACTACGCTGTCTTCAATTACTCTGCCGTTCAATTTCACGGGATTTAAAATTTGCGGATGAATTTTCTGTTTCACCATTGAACTTATAAATTTAAAAAGCAAAATAATTCTTGCGACTTTTAAGCCGCCCGCCGTCGAACCGGCGCAACCGCCCAAAAACATTGTCATCATCAAGCAGGCTTTACTCAACGGCGGGTAAGTGTCAAAATCAAATGCAACAAATCCGGTTGTTGAACTAAGGCTTGCGACGTGGAAAATTGCGCCGCGTACCGCACTTTCAACGCTCATTTGCATTTCTAAAATTAAATCGGTTGCAATTATCGCTGACGTTATAAAAACTATCCACAAATAAATTTTAAATTCGCCGTTCCGCAAAATTACGCCGCCGCCGTTACGAACTGCCGACGCATACATTGCGAAACTGCCGCTTGAAATTATCATAAAAAACGCCATACAATATTCAAGATAGGCGTTGCCGTATTCACTGACCATGCTGTTATAAATTCCATAACCGCCGGTGGCAATCGTTGTCATTGCGTGATTAATCGCCGCAAAACTGTTAAGACCGCATAAATAATAACTCACGGCGCAAATTACGGTTAAAAAAACATAAATTTTGAAAAGTGCCTTAGCGTTGTCACGAATACGCGGCATTTGTCTGTCTTTGGTAGGCCCTGTAGTTTCTGCGCGAAGTATGAACATTGCGCCGCGTCCGAGTTGCGACAAAATCGCCATAAAAATTACAACAACGCCCAAGCCTCCTACCCAATTTGAAAGACTGCGCCATAATAAAATACTGCGCGGCAAAATTTCAACGTCTTCAAAAACAGTTGCGCCGGTGCCTGAAAATCCTGCAAATGATTCAACTAAACTGTCAACCAAATTCAAATATCCGCCGGCTAAATATGGAACAGTTCCCAAAATTGAAATTATCAGCCAACCGAGTCCCGTTATTGCAATGCCGTCACGAACGCCGATATTGTCTTTACCCTGCAAGCCGCCGAATCTTTCCAATTCAAATGTTACCGCAATGCATAAAAATATTGACAATAAAAAAGCCGCCGCGCCATCGTTTTCTTCAGTAACTGCGGCAAGTATGAAAGGCGGAACCATTGCCGCACCTGTAAAAAGTGTGAGATAGCCGAGTAATCCGGCTACAATTCTTTGATTCATTTTTACCTCCGTGTTTGTTTTAGAGGAGTTTTTCTATGAATATCATGCAAAAATTTAACAACGCCGAAATTTCTACAAAAATTACCTTGACTTATACCGCGTGTTTTATGTTGTTGCTGATGATTATAAATGCTGTCGTATATTTCGGCGTTTTCTATGCGCTCTACAGACCTGCAAGCCGTACAATTAAATTTAGTATGTCACAAATTCAAGAACTTATGGAAAAAATTGTACAGGATCCCGCCGCGTTTAATCCACATTCAATCCGTGAGCCGTTGGTTGCCGGCGTTGTACTGCGCGTTGTCGATGACTCGGAAAATATTTTGGTTGACACAGATAAAAATTATCCGTCAAATGAAAATTTCAACGAAAATATTTTATCTGAAACTCCGATTTTTGCCGATGAAGATATGGAAGTTGCGGCGATTGGCGGCGCGTTGGTTTACCGTGCAAAAATGGATTACACCGTTATAGGTCAACATGTAACGCTGTATTTTTTCCGCACGATAACTTCAGAAAAATTTTTGCTTGACGACTTGGAAAATATGCTTTTGATACTTGATATAGCGGGAATGATTTTTGCGTTGGCGGTAGGGAATTTTGTCAGTAAAAAAATTCTCAAGCCTATAAAAGTTATGACTGAACACGCGCAAAATATCGCCTTTGGCAAAATGAGCGGGCGAATTGAAATTACTCCTGCGAATGACGAACTTACCGAACTTGCGAAAACTTTTAATGATATGTTGGACAGAATCAAGGACGGTATCGACAAGCAACAAGAATTTGTAATTGACGCATCACACGCGCTTATAAATCCCGCCACTGCGATTTTTGGCAATACCGGCATTTTGAAAAAATACGGTGCCGACGATAAAGAACTTTTTGAAGAAAGCGTTGATTCCATTTCCGAATCAGTGCGAAGTATGGAGAGTATCATTCAAAATCTTTTGTTCATTGCAAGGGTTGATCAGAATCGCCAGAAACTCAATAAAACCGATTTTAATTTGGCGTACACAATTCGGCAAGCCGTCGAATTGAAACAGATTGTAGCGTTGAATCACGAAATAGAAATTGTTCAAAATGACGACGCCAAAATTTTCGGCGATGAGGATATAATTCTACAAATGCTTGAAAATTTCCTTGATAACGCCGTTAAATACAGTCCGCGCGGCGGAAAAATTTCTGTTACTTCAAAAGTTGACGGCGAAAATATTTTTGTCAGTATCGCCGATAACGGCGTTGGTATCGCACAGGAACATTTTGAAAAAATTTTTGAGCGATTTTTTAGAGTCGGCGCGGTTGAAGACGTGAAAGGCGGCGGCTTAGGTTTAACCATTGCGCGTTGGATTGCAGACAGTCACGGAATTAAAATAAAAATTGCAAGTGAACTCGGCAAAGGTACAATTTTTACTTTGATTATTCCAAATTTATCTTCAAAATTATTTTGAAATCTACAAAACTACCGCACTACAGCAAAGGCTTGAATCAAATTTGTTGTTGTGATAAAATTTTTGCGCTGAAAAAATATTTTTTTCAATAATTTATAACAAAAATTTAAAGTTTGAGGTTGAAAGTTGTTTACAAAAATTTTTATTATGATTTTTGCGGCGATGATTTTTATTTCGCCCGCTTCTGCCAAAGAAACAAATTGGCAACCTGAAATTAGAATTGGAATTTTGAGCGGCGTTAATCGTGTAGATTTGAAAGTTTCCGAGCCTTGCATTATGATTGACGCCGCCACTAAAAAAACTTTGAAAAAAATTCCGTCCGGTCAAAATTTTTCCGTAAGTTTGAGCGATATTAAAAATAATTCTGTCGAAATTCGCGGCGAAAGAGCACCGTTGCACAATTTAATTTGTACGATTAACGGCAAAAAATATTTTGGCGGCGTGCGTTTTGACAAGAAAAATAATTCGCTGACAGTGATAAATATTGCGGCGGTTGAAGAATATTTGCGCGGCGTCATACCAAATGAAATGTCGCCGTCATTCCATACAGAGGCTTTAAAGGCGCAGGTTGTGGCGGCGCGTTCTTTCACTTTGAAAAATCGCAACCGTCACGGCTCCGAAGGTTACGACCTTTGCGCCAACAATCACTGCCAATTTTATGGCGGCGTTGATTCTGCCGACAGTGTTACCGATAAAATAATTTCTGAAACGCGCGGACAACTTGTAATGCACGGCGATAAAATTGTTGATACGAATTTTCACACAGACAGCGGCGGAATGACTGAAAGTGTTGCTGAAGTTTGGGGAAGTGCCGCGCCGCATTTGCAAGCCGTTGAAGAATTGGAAAAACATACTCAACGCTGGACGCAGGAATTTTCAGTTACTGATTTTTCAAGCAGATTCGGCGGCAATTTCGGCAATTTGAAAAATATTAAATTATCGCCGTTGAAAATTGGAAAGGCTACTGCTGACAGAAGTATTTCAGGGCGTGTAAAATTCGCGCAGATAAAACTTTGCAACTTACGGGTAATGAATTGCGCTCCAAATTTTCCTTGCCGAGTACGCTTTTTGACGTGAAAATTTCCGGCGGCAAAGTTATTTTTGAAGGTTACGGGCGCGGGCATGGCGTCGGAATGTCACAATATGGCGCAAATGCTTACGCCAAAAGCGGATGGGACTACGAAAAAATTTTGAAACATTATTACAGCGGTACAGAGTTGAAAAAACTTTACTGATTTTAAGGTGATAATTGAATGACTGATGACGAGTTAGATAAAAAAGTTAGAAACCTTCGTAAACTCAAAGAATTATCTAAAGATATTGAAGACGATATTGAAAAATTAAAAGACGAAATAAAAAACGAAATGCTTAGGCGCAGGATTGATAATATAAATGGTACGGACTGGCGAATTATTTGGCGTGAACACACTTATACAAGATTGGACGCTAAACGCCTTGAGGAAGATTTTGGCGACTTGTCGAAGTACAAAAAAACTACCACGTACAAAAGTTTTTACCTGAAGGACAGATGAAGGAGATTTAATGTTACTGACAGATTTTGATTATGAATTGCCGGAAGAATTAATAGCGCAAACGCCGATTGAACCGCGCAATTTTTCACGGCTTATGGTTTTAAATCCCGCCACGCAGGAAATTAACCACGAACATTTTTATGATTTGCAAAAATTTTTGACGGCGGGCGACGCGCTTATTTTTAATGATACGCGGGTAATTCCTGCGCGTTTGATTGGACAAAAAGCAACCGGCGGACATGTGGAAGTATTTTTATTGCGTCGGCTTGACGCCACTACTTGGGAAACTTTGGTTAAACCCGGCAGAAAAGTTCAAGAAGGCGCGGAAATATTTTTTGGCGAAGAATTAAGCTGTAAAATTGTAGGGCGAACAGATTTTGGCGGGCGAATTGTACAATTTCAATTTGACGGCGTTTTTGAAGAAATTCTTGACAGACTCGGTGAAACGCCTTTGCCGCCGTACATTCACGAAAAACTGGAAAATATTGAACGCTATCAAACGGTTTATAATCGTGAAAGAGGCTCAGCCGCCGCGCCCACCGCAGGTTTACATTTCACGAAGGAACAAATGGCGGAATTGGAAAATTTCGGCGTCAAGTTGGGATTTGTAACTTTGCATGTCGGCTTGGGAACTTTTCGTCCCGTCCAAACTGAAACGATTGAAGATCACCAAATGCACGAAGAATTTTATACAGTTCCCGAAACTACCGCCAAATTGATTCGTGAAACAAAAATGGCGGGCAAAAAAGTTATCGCCGTCGGAACAACTTCAATCAGGACGCTTGAAAGTGCCGCGCTTGATGATTTAAATGTTGAAGTCGGCAGCGATTCCACGAAAATTTTTATTTATCCCGGTTATAAATTTAAAATTGTGGACGCGCTGATAACAAATTTTCATCTGCCAAAGTCAACATTGATAATGCTGGTTAGCGCGTTCGCAGGGCGTGAATTTATTTTGAAGGCATACAAAGAGGCGGTTGAAAATCGCTACAGATTTTTCAGTTTTGGCGATGCAATGTTTATTTTGAACAGAATTTAAAATTATTTTGCAAGCGTATAATTTGCAAATTGTGGACGCGCTGATAACAAATTTTTATCTGCCGAAGTCAACATTGATAATGTTGGTTA
>CAJOGS010000193.1:5850-6668 GCA_905234045.1 uncultured Selenomonadaceae bacterium
AACAAATTTTTATCTGCCGAAGTCAACATTGATAATGTTGGTTAGTGCGTTTGCAGGGCGTGAATTTATTTTGAAGGCATACAAAGAAGCTGTTGAAAATCGCTACAGATTTTTCAGTTTTGGTGATGCAATGTTTATTTTGAATAGAATTTAAATTTGTGCGGCGCTCACTTGAACGAAATAAAAATTTTAAAACTTGTATAAATTTTGTTACAACGCTATAATAAATTGTCTAATTAAAAATGCAATTTACAAAATTTTGGCGGATTGTAACAAAAATTTTTTTTGTCAAACGTCAAAATAAAAATCAATAGGAGAATGTGAATGGCGGCAATAACATATGAATTGATACACAAAGACAAACAGACAGGCGCACGGGCGGGAATTTTGCACACGCCGCACGGCGATTTTTTGACGCCGATATTTATGCCGGTAGGGACGCAAGCGACAGTTAAAAGCGTTTCGCCTGATGAATTGGAAGAACTCGGCGCGGGAATTATTTTATCAAATACGTATCATTTATTTTTGAGACCCGGCGCGGATTTGGTAGAAAAAGCGGGCGGCTTGCATAAATTTATGCATTGGAAACGCGGAATTTTGACAGACAGCGGCGGCTTTCAAGTTTTCAGTTTGGGCGAATTGAGAAAAATCACTGAAGACGGCGTAACTTTCAGATCGCAGATTGACGGCGCGCCAAAATTTCTGTCGCCTGAAGTTTCGATTGAAACGCAGATGAAATTGGGCGCGGATATTATTATGGCGTTTGATGAATGTATTCCCTACCCTGCAGAATACGATTACGCCAAAAAATCTACCGA
>CAJOGS010000194.1 GCA_905234045.1 uncultured Selenomonadaceae bacterium
GGCGAATTTCAAAATCTGCGCGACTTCGTTCATCTCAACCATAAAAGTTGATTGCCCGCTGACTAAATCATCACTTGCGCCAATTCTGGTAAAAATCCTGTCAACCGGCGAAATATTTGCACTTGCCGCAGGAATAAAACTTCCCGCTTGCGCCATTAAAACTATCAAGGCCACTTGCCGCATATATGTTGATTTACCCGCCATATTTGGCCCGGTTATTATCATAATTTCGGCGCGTTTAGGATTTAAATTTGTGTCATTCGGTACAAAAAGACTGTTCGACAAAATTTTTTCAACGAGTGGATGCCGCCCGTCTCTGATTTCAATTTTGCCGTCAATGTTCAAATCGGGGCGAACGTAATTATTTAAAGTCGCCGCCTCTGCAAAACTTGCAACCGCGTCAAGCAGTGCAATTCTTTTCGCCGTGTCTTGAATTTGCGAAAGACAATTTTTAATTTTGTCACGGACAAGGCAAAAAATATTGTACTCAAGATTGACGATTTTTTCTTGAGAGCCGAGAATTTTAACTTCATATGCCCGCAACGTTTCATTTACGTAACGTTCAGCATTTGCCAAAGTTTGTTTTCGCACGTAATCGGAAGGAATTTTATCCGCGCCGCTGTGTCGAACTTCGATATAGTAGCCGAAAACTTTGTTATAGCCGACTTTCAAAGTGCGAATCCCCGTCCGTGCCTTTTCTCTGTCTTCAAATTCCTGTATAAATCCCCGCGTATCCTGTGAAAGTTTTCTATACTCGTCAAGTTCATCACTGTAACCGCGATTGATAATGCCGCCGTCACGAACTGTTAAAGGCGCGTCTTCAGAAATGGCGCGCTCAATCAAGTCGACTTCTTCAGAATAATCTTTCAAGCCGTCACGACATGCAATTAAAATGTCAGATGAAATATTTTCCATAGCCGAGCGAATTTTTGGAATAACGCGCAGGGAAATTTTCAGCGCGGTTAAATCTCTTGCATTAGCCGTGCCAATTTCTATTTTCGTCATCAGCCTTTCAAGGTCTCGAATTTCTTTCAAATTTTCCTGCAGATTTTTTCGCATTGTGAAATTTTTAAAAAGTTCGTCCACCGCGTCAAGGCGTCGATTAATCGCCGTAATTTCTACAAGCGGACTTTCAAGCCAACGCCTTAAAAGTCGATTGCCCAGTGGCGTTTTAGTGTAATCCAAAATTGCAAAAAGCGTATCTTTTTTTGAACCTTCGCGCAGGTTGCGGACAATTTCAAGATTTTTTAAAGCGTTGGCGTCCAAAATTAAATGACTGCTCAAATCAAGCCGCGTCAATTTCGACAAGTGATTTAAATCGGTGCGAACGGTTTTATGCAGATAATTTAACAAAAATTCGACGGCGGCGGCGGCGTTTTCTGAAACGGGAAAATCTTTTTCTTCAAAATGTTTTACAAGAAATTCAGATTTTTCATCGGCGTCAAATTTAGTGAAAAGGCAATTTCCAAATTTCAACTTGACAAAAGATTTTAATTTGTCGCCGAAAGTTAAACTGTCGGAAATTAAAATTTCGTGCGGCGTCAAGCGGTACAATTCGTCACAAAGATTTTGCACGCGGTCTTTGCCTTCATAAAGACAATAAAAAATTTCGCCGGTTGAAACGTCGGCGGCGGCTAATGAAATTTCGCCCGCAACTTCGTAAATCAGCGCAATATAATTATTGTTGGCGTTGTCCAAAAATTCATCGGTTAAAATAGTGCCGGGCGTCACAATTTTTGTAAGTTCCCTTTCGGTTAAACCTTTCGCCTTAGGGTCGCCGACTTGATCTACAACCGCCACGCGGTAACCTTTATTTACAAGGCGTTGCAAATAATTTTCGACGGCGTGAGCAGGTACGCCGCACATTGGAGTATTTTGACGGTGTGTCATTGTCAAACCCAATTCGGCGGAGGCGGTTTTTGCGTCATCAAAAAACATTTCAAAAAAATCGCCGAGTCTAAAAAATAAAAGCGCGTCTTGATTCTGTTTTTTCGCTTTTAAATATTGCTCCATCATCGGAGTTAAATTCTTTTCGTTCAATTCATCAACTCTTTCTATTTTGTAGTTTGATAGTGTGATAGTTGGATAGTTGAATAGTTGAATAGTTGAATAGTGCGGTAGTAAAAACTATAACACTACCTGACTACAACACTACCGCACTACAACACTACCACACTACCACGCCGAAGGCGTTTAATTTCCTTGCTGAAACGTTCTTCTTCACTAAAAATGCAACCACAATAATTTTGTCGGTAAAGTTCCAATTCCAAACTCAAATCAATGCCGCGTTGCCAGCCTTCCCGAAAATCTTCATAGTAAAATTTGACGCCGTAATTTTTCGCGCAGGTCTCGGCAATTTTTTTCATAAGTTCATGATTTTGATGGACGCTGTAAAAAAGTGTAGACGTGAAACACTCAAAATTATTTTCGGCGGCAAATTTCGCAGTTTCAGACAGTCGCCACGAATAACAAATTTTGCAACGATTGTGCCAGCCGTCCGCAAATTTGAAAGTGTCTTCGCCGTCGATATTTTCCACGACGTTTGAAACTTTCGATAAAAAATCTCTCAAGCCGTAGTGATTTTCTGTAATAAATTTCATTGAAACTTTTTCGGCAAATTCCCGCGCCGCACGCAGTCTTTTTCGCCATTCTTGATAAGGATGTATATTTGGATTGAAAAAAAATCCTACCGGCTCGAATCCGTCAGCGCGTAATTTCTCGGTAGGATAACAGGAACACGGTCCGCAACACATATGCATTAATATTTTGTTCAAAGTTTTTACCTCTTAGTTTATTTTAGGAGACAGGGGACAGGAGACAGGATACAGGGGAACTGTTTCCTGTTTCCTAAAAACTGTTTCCTTTAATCAAGTCTATCATTTGTTAAGCACTTTTTTAACCGCATCTTTCATCATTTCAATTTGAGTGGAAAGCCGCGCATCAACGCCGCCGTTTGGCGTCTCAATAAGACAATCGCCGGGGCGCAATGTTTCATCAGATACAATTTCCAAAATCGCCGCGCCGTCTGTCAACATTGATTGAAATTCACTGCGCGCCATTAAAATTAAATCGTAACTGTCAGGTTCAACGTGAACTTTAATTTCTTTTTGGTCGCGCACGTGCTTAATTGCATCGCGGACAACCGGCAAAATTATTTGCGGCACGTCCAAAAAATGTTGCGGAATAATTTTTTCAATCGCCATCATTACAACTTTAACCACGTCATCTTCAGCCTTGATAAAATATTCTGAAGTTTGTTCTTTGGCGTCTTGGATAGTTTTTTCAGCCTTTGCATTGGCTTGATAAATGGCGTCCTTCATTTCATTTCTAACCGCGTTTTCGCCGTCAATACGCCCTTGATTGACGCCTTCGGTATAACCTTCATCGTAGCCTTTTTTGTGTCCTTCCTGCCGCGCCTGTTCAAGCGTTTCTTTTGCATCTTCTTCGGCGCGTTGCCGCGTTTCTGCAATTATTTGGTCACATTCGTTTTGCGTCTCCTGAATCATCATTTTTGTTTGAAAATCAGCCTCTTTATATTTTTCTTCGGCTTCCTGCGAACGTTTGAAGGCTTCTTCCAAAATTTTTTCCGATTGTTCGGCGGCTTCAGATAAAATTTTTTCGGCTTCAGTTTCTGCTTCCGCCACGCTGTCAACGTTGTCTTCAGGCGCGTCTTCCATTGCAAAAAATTTTTTAGGTTTTGGAGCCTCAATTATAAAAGGCTCGGTATTCATTGCATATTTTAATATTTTATTTTCTCGCATATTTTCACTTCGTTTCCATTTTTGGAAAGTTTAACATATCGAAAATTTTTATACAAGAATTGATTGAAAATTATTCGCCGCCGTGTTGTTAGGGGCTAGGGGCTGTTGGTAAAGTGAACAATGCAACAAATAAAAAAATTATCAAGTTGGAATTACCTAACCTTCAGCAAATTTCTTTTTGTCAGTATACCCGCGCCCCAGCCCGTCTCTGTTTTTGCCTGTGATTAAAATTTGTGTAAAAGGTGGAACGCGGATGAATGGCTGACTTGTTACCGCGCTAAACGCGAAAAACCTTGCAAAGGCGACGAGTAGGAGCGTTTGCTGGCAGTAGCGTCTTT
>CAJOGS010000195.1 GCA_905234045.1 uncultured Selenomonadaceae bacterium
AAAGCCGCCGCGCTTGCCGCCATTGCGTCCGCGCCCAGTGCGTTTATCGCCGATTGTATCAGCAAATTTGAAAGCGAAAATACCATTCCTTGAATACCGGCGGGCAGTCCGATTCTTACTGTTTCTTTCAAGCAGGATTTTTCCAATTTCAATTTTGAAATGTCCAGATGAATGACGCCTTCAGCTTTTATCAAGCCGTGAAAAAGCATTATCGCACTGACTGCATTTGAAATTACCGTAGCCCACGCCACGCCTTCCACGCCCAAATTATATTGCAGGACAAAAATTAAATTCAGTGCGATATTTAAAAGGCTTGCAATCGTCAAGGCAATTAACGGCGTTTGAGTATCGCCGCGACTTCTGAAAATTGCCGCTCCAAAATTATAAATTCCCATTACCGGCAATCCAAAGGCGTAAATCCTCAAATACGTTTCAGCCATTGGCGCAACTGATTCGGGAACTTGCAACCATTCAAAGACGGGATTAACCAAAATTTGAGCGATGCCGCAAAGTGCAACGCCGACAATTATTGACAATAAAAATGCCGTGTGAACTGCATCTTGCACACGGTCGAATTTTTTCGCGCCGATACTTTGAGCAATTACGACGTTTGCGCCCAAACTCAAGCCCATAAATAAATTTACAAGCAAGCCAATCAGTGAAATATTATTTCCGACTGCCGCCATTGCGTTTTTGCCGACGAATTGCCCCAAAACTGCAACGTCAGCCGCGTTAAAAAGTTGTTGCATTACGCCGGTTAAAGCTAACGGCAGAGCGAACAAAATTATTTTGTCCCACAATGTGCCGTGCAACATATCAATATTACGAGTTTTGAACATTATTTTATAAATTTTTTAATCCTTATTTTTTATTAATTTTTAGTTGCTGAGAATTTTTTTATTTATTTAGATTAATTTGTAATTGTTGAATATATTTTTATATATTTAACTTACTTTTCTTTGTCTTGTCAAAGAAAAGTAAAGCAAATGCTCGTACTCCTCGCATTTGCAAGAAAGACGCTCTGCCCGTCAGGTTTTTCACGTTTAACGCGGTAAAAATTCCAGCCATTCAGCCGCGCCATACCTTTTACACCAAATTTTAATCACAGGCAAAAACAGAGACGGGCCAGGGCGCGGGTATTTCTAATAAAAGAAATTTGCTAAGGGTTGGGAAATTCCAACTTTCAATTTTTTTAGTTCGTTAATCATCAGCGGTCGTTTACTACTCCACTATCACACTACCCAACTACTGAACGTCTAAATCTAAATCGTTGCGAAGTTTGATAGCCTCTGCAATATGTTTCGAGTTAATTTTTTCCGCGCCGTCTTCCAAATCTGCTATTGTTCGTCCAACTTTTATAATTCTGTCATACGAACGCGCAGAAAGATTTTTTGCCTCAAAAACATCTTTCAAAAGTTTTTCAGCCTCCGGCGTCAATATGCAAAGTTCCTGCAACATTGCATGATTCATTTGAGCGTTACAGAAAAGATTGTATTTTTTCAAGCGTTCGAGTTGAATAACGCGGGCGGCTGAAACTCTTTCACGAACAGCGGCGGAAGATTCAGCCTTTCTCTTTGAAGTCAATTCGTCGTACTTGACGCGTGGCACTCTAATATGAATGTCGATTCTGTCAAGCAAAGGTCCCGAAAGTTTGCGCGTGTATTTTTTTATTTCCAACGGCGAACAGTTGCAGGTGTGATCTTTATCGCCATACCAGCCGCACGGACAAGGATTCATCGCACAAATTAAAATCATACTGGACGGAAATGTTAAAGTGCCGTTAACGCGGCTGATTGTAATTTGTCTTTCTTCCAACGGTTCGCGCAGAGCTTCAAGCACACTTTTTTTAAATTCGGGTAATTCATCTAAAAATAAAACGCCGTGATGTGCCAAAGTAACTTGCCCGGGTTTTGGAATAACGCCGCCGCCGATAATCGCCGCCGCTGATGCATCGTGATTCGGATTCTGAAACGGGCGTTTTGTAATTAAGCCCCCCTTGCGTTTTAATTTTCCTGCCACGCTGTAAATTTTTGTTACTTCAAGGGCTTCTTCGTGCGTCAATTCCGGCAAAATTGTACTTACACGCTTTGCCAACATAGTTTTGCCTGAACCCGGTACACCTACCATTAAAACATTATGCCCGCCTGCCGCCGCTATTTCTAAGGCGCGTTTTGCCATAAATTGCCCCTGCACATCTGAAAAATCATCAATCAATTCTATAAAATCATCAGTATCTGCGTCAGGTTGGGGCGTGGAAGGTTTTATTTCAAATTCGCCTTGAAAAAATTCAACCAATTCAATCAAAGTTTCGGGAGCAAAAACTTCGACGCCTTCAACAAGCAACGCCTCGTTAATATTGTCCTGTGCAACTATAATTTTTTTGAAACCTTCGTCACGGGCTTTAACCGTCATCGGCAAAACGCCGTCAACTGCGCGAAGTTTTCCCTCAAGCGACAATTCAGAAATTAAAACATAATCATTGAGCACGGCGGCGGGGATTTTACCTTGAGCCGCCAAAAGTCCAACTGCTATTGGCAAATCTAAGCCGGCACTTTCTTTTTTTACGTCAGCAGGAGCAAGATTGACGGTAATTTTTTCCTGTCTCAATCGCAAGCCGGAATTTTTAATTGCGGTGCGGACGCGCTCTTTTGCCTCACGAACCGCGGCATTTGCCAGCCCTACCACGTCGAATGAAGGCATACCGTTCGCACTGTCAACCTCAACTGAAATTATTAATCCGTCAACCCCCTGTGTGGTTGCTCCAAAAGTTCTGGCGTACAATTTAAAATCTCCTTCCTTTTGTCAATTTTTTCCTTGTTCAATGTTTTTTATTTCATCTTTTGACGCACTTTTCAGCGCGTAAGTATCGAAAGCGGGACTGTCCGGTATTTGTATCTCTAAACTTGTGATTCTGCAAAAATCAGCTTTCCCTTGATTAATACTGATATCAAACACATGTCCGCCGCTTTTTTTGTCTTCCGAAATAAAATGTATATGCCATCCTGTGGCGTTAATTCCGTCCATGTAGTCAGGATAGTATACACATACAAGCGTACCCGTTATATTTTCAAAAATAAATGCTTTTTGCGTAACACTCAATGCATCTTTCAGCGTTAAATGATGTGCTTGCATCCCAGATTCAGACCGCGCATCTACCTTTGAAAAAACTCCGTCAATTCTAACCATGTACATTGAATTAAGCCCAAAATCTTCTTCAATACAAAGTGTCAGCCATCCTTTAAGTTTTTCGATTGCATCCATTTTTTCAAATTTTTCTGTTCGCTCAGATTGAAAATTGCAGACAGACGCAAACGGTACGCCCCTTTTATCTTCCGCAATAACTACATCGCCGTTATTTTGGGCGCGGTAGCATTTTCCGTCCAAAACTATCATTTCTCCGTCTACATCTTCAAAAGTTCCAATTCCCGTATCACCATGCCTAAGCAATTCTCCCACCGTTATAACCGACTTTGAAAATCCCAGTGCCAAAGCCTGAAGAGTAGATACTTGATAATATTTTGATATTCTCGAACTCATCAGATTCCCTCCCGTTTTATATTTCAGATAAAACCTCAAAAGCGTCTTCAATGTGATTAACCGTAAAATCTTTGCCGTGCGAATAAATTTCTATTACGTCAAAGCGACAAGCGCAATCGCAATAATTTTCATCTTGCAAAAAAATACTTGCCGCTTCAATAATTTTTTTCTGTTTGCGGAAATTTACAGCCTCCGCCGCCGAGCCGTGCCGAATATTTGAGCGCGTTTTCACTTCAACAAAAACTATCACGCCGCCAATTTCGGCGATTATGTCAATTTCTGCCGAGCGAATACGATAATTGCGGGCAATAATTTTGTAGCCGTGATTTTCTAAAAATTTCGCCGCTATATTTTCGCCGACATTGCCCAAAATTTTTGTATTGTCTGACATTTAAATTTCTGAAACTGCCTTTGAAATGGCGCGGCGGTCTTCGTGACGCGGTGAAGGTTTTGCATCATCTGCCGCGTAACCGACGGGGAAAATTGCAATTAATTCGTAGCCTTGCATTTCCTCAAATTCTGATTGAAGTTTGAAGGCGTCGAACATTCCGACCC
>CAJOGS010000196.1 GCA_905234045.1 uncultured Selenomonadaceae bacterium
ATTAATAAGCCGTTTACAGTTCATTCTTGCGGAATTTTAATGCAAAAGGGCGATCAAGAATTTTTGAACTATATAAATTTCGTATTGGCTGAAATTCGTGACGACGGCACTTTAGCTAAACTGGAAAATAAATATTTGCGCTGAAAAAATTTTGAAACTAAAAAAACCGCCCCAATTTCGGAGCGGTTCTTTTTTTATTTCGAGTTTAAAAACATTGAGCCAAGAAATTTTTTTAGAAAAATCACTAAGCCCTATTCCTTAGTCCCTAATCCCTATTAGAGTTGAGGACCTGCAGGAACAAGTGCTTTACCTGCATCGTTTGTGGTATATTTACCGAAGTTTTTAATGAAACGTTCTGCAAGGTCTTTAGCTTTTTTATCCCATTCAGCGGCATCAGCATAAGTGTCACGAGGATCAAGAATATTTGTAGCAACGCCTTCAAGTTCGGTAGGAATTTCAAAGTTGAAAATCGGAAGTTGTTTTGTAGGAGCAGTTTTAATTGCGCCGCCCAAAATAGCATCGATAATTCCGCGAGTATCTTTAATTGAAATGCGTTTGCCTGTACCGTTCCAGCCGGTGTTGACGAGGTAAGCCTTTGCGCCGCTTTGTTCCATACGTTTTACCAATTCTTCAGCGTATTTGGTAGGATGCAATTCAAGGAATGCTTGACCGAAGCACGCGCTGAAAGTAGGAGTAGGTTCAGTAATACCGCGTTCAGTACCTGCCAATTTTGCAGTAAAGCCGCTGAGGAAATAATATTTTGTTTGTTCAGGAGTAAGAATTGAAACAGGGGGCAATACGCCGAAAGCGTCTGCGCTGAGGAAGATAACAGCCTTTGCAGCAGGACCTTGACTTTCGGGACGAACGATATTTTTAATGTGGTAAATAGGATAGCTTACGCGGGTATTTTCGGTAGTGCTCTTGTCAGCAAAATCAATTTTGCCGTCTTTGTCAACAGTAACATTTTCCAAAAGTGCGTCGCGTTTGATAGCGTTGTAAATATCAGGTTCAGATTCTTTGTCAAGGTTGATAACTTTAGCGTAGCAACCGCCTTCAAAGTTGAAAACGCCGCTGTCGTCCCAGCCGTGTTCATCGTCGCCAATCAAAAGGCGTTTAGGATCGGTTGAAAGTGTAGTTTTGCCTGTGCCGGAAAGACCGAAGAAAATAGCGGTATTTTCGCCGTTTTTGTCGGTATTTGCGGAGCAGTGCATAGCAGCAATACCTTTGAGCGGGAGGAAGTAGTTCATCATTGAGAACATACCTTTTTTCATTTCGCCGCCGTACCAAGTATTGAGAATAACTTGCTCTTTGGTTGTTACGTTGAAGACAACCGCAGTCTGTGAATTAAGTCCAAGTTCCTTGAAGTTTTCGACTTTAGCTTTTGAGGCGTTATAAATTACGAAATCCGGCTCTTGATCAAATTCTTCTTGAGTTTTTGGACGAATGAACATATTCGTTACAAAGTGTGCTTGCCAAGCAACTTCCATGATGAAACGAATTTTCATGCGAGTATCTTTGTGAGTGCCGCAGAAACCGTCAACAACGTACAATTTTTTATTTGAAAGTTCTTTGATGGCAAGTTCTTTTAAAGCCTTCCAACTTTCGACGGAGCATTTTTTGTTGTCGTTTTTGTATGCGTCGGAAGTCCACCAAATTTCACCGGGTGCGCCTTCTTTGGTTGTTTCATCATAGACAATGAATTTATCTTTTGGCGAACGTCCTGTAAATTCGCCTGTCATAACGTTAATTGCGCCAAGTTCAGTTTCAACGCCGACATCAAAACCTTCAAGTCCGGGTTTTGTTTCTTCGTTGAAGAGTACTTCGTAAGTAGGATTGTAAAGAACTTCAGTTGTTCCTGTAATACCGTATTTTGTTAAATCCATCATTGGCATTGTATCAACCTCCAAAAATTTTGTATTCAGATAATATATCATTTCAGCGCGGTTGTCAATTTGAAAACTTTTTGAAAATTTTCTATTCAGACATTGTATTCTTAATAGAAAATTTTAGAGGCTGTCGGTAAACTAGATTTTAGAATTTTTATATCTTTGTTAAATTTTTTTTATTTAACTTACTTTTCTTTGATAGGATCTGTTGAAAAAGTCTGTTATCAAATTTTTTTTGAAAGTTTTTATTTTTTTTAACGTACTTTTTCTTTGTCTTGTCAAAGAGCAAATGCTTTTATTCATCGCATTTGCAAGGCGCACGTCCTGTGCGCCATCTTAGGTTTTCGCTCTCATCGAACAAAAAATAATTCGTCAGCAATTTCAATCAATTTTTACTGATGAATTTTATTTACTTAAATTTTTTTAAATGTACTTTCTTTTTTCCGAAGCAAAAGTAGTTGGATAGTTTGATAGTGCGGTAGTAAAAACTATCAAACTAACCACTAACTACTAACCACTACACCGCCGCACTTTGCGGATTTTTTTATTTTTCAAAATGCCCTATGACTTGTTGATAAATTCTTGATTGTTTAAGATTTTTTTATCTTGAAAAAATTTTTTTATTGTGCTAATATTCGCTCAGGCTGAAATATGAAAAATAAATGAAAAAAATTAAGGAAACAAGGACACTTAAAAAAGAATCATTTAGTTTTTGTACAAGCCGAAAAATAAATTTTTGGAGGCTTTAAAATGAAGAAGAATTTTGTACCGGCATTGGTAGCAACATTAATTTTAGGCGCGGCATCAACAGGTTTTGCGGCGGCGAATCCGTTTTCAGATGTTCCCGCTGGTCACTGGGCTTACAATTCAGTAACCAAACTTACCGGCGAAGGCATTATCGAAGGTTACGGCGACGGAACTTATCGCGGCAACCGCAACATTACACGATATGAAATGGCTCAAATGGTAGCTAAAGCTCTTGCAAAAACTCCTTCAGCTAATTTGAGTGCGGCAAGCCGTGCGGAATTGGAAAAACTCGCCGCTGAATTTAGAGATGAATTGGACAGTTTGGGCGTTCGTGTTGAAGAACTCGAAAAAAATTCTGATAAAGTTCAATTTACTGGTGAAATTCGTTACCGCTACAACTACGATAAAACAGAAAATGCTTTAGTCGGCGATCAAAAATCCATTCGTCACCAAATGCAATATCGTTTGTTCCCGACTGCAACAATTAACGACCATTGGAAAGCTAAAGCGCGTTTTACTGCAACTACAAATCTTCGCGCTGATTCTACAACCGACGCTAATTTAACTTTCGTTTATGCCGAAGGTAAATATGGTAATTTCACGGTTGATATTGGTAAAATGCCGTTATTCTCAAACGCTGACGGCGGTATGGTTGTTGATGACTTCTTCAGCGGTTTACGTCTCGTTTATGGCGATAATTTGAAATTCCAACTTGAAGGCGGACGCTGGAGCGGCGGTCCTTTCAGCAGTTCAAATCGCGCAGATTATGTCGGCGCAGAAATTCTTTACAAGAACGACAAATTTGACGGCGGTCTCGCTTATCGTTATTTCAAAGATGAATACAAAGACAAGGACAGCATTTTTTCCGTTGGCTTAGGCTACAAATTTACTGACAGATTAAAACTTTCCGGAGCGTATGCTCACAATTCTAAGGCTTATCAAAAGAAAAATTCTTACAATGTAGAATTGAACTACGGCAACACCAACAAAAATAATCCCGGCAGTTGGGGAGTTTACGCCGCCTACAGATATGTCAGCGCAGAAGTTGGACTTGTGCCTACTTATGGAACTTGGTACAGCACAAATCACAAACGTGGCGTTGAATTTGGCGCAACATATACACCTTTCAAAAATACTTTAATGCAAGCCAGTTATTTTGACGGTAAAACCCTTGCTTCAAAAGAAAAAAGCAGACAATTTTACGGGCGTGTCAGCTGGTTCTTCTGATAAAAATTTTCTATAAAAAAAATTAGCCGCCTTTGTAGTGGTATAGTCAGGTAGTTTTGTAGCAATTAGCTACTAAACTACCGAACTACAAGGACGGCTTTTTTAGTGTATTGAAAAATTAGATTTTAAATTTTTTTGTATTTAAAGTACTTTTTCTTTTCCGAAGCAAAAGTAGTTGGACAGTTGGATAGTTGGATAGTTGGATAGTGGGATAGT
>CAJOGS010000197.1 GCA_905234045.1 uncultured Selenomonadaceae bacterium
ATTGGAGAAATTGAAAATTGCAAAAGAATTTCAGCTTGAAATTTCTGACGTAAGCAAAAATGGAATCGGCGCG
Source organism: uncultured Selenomonadaceae bacterium (assembly GCA_905234045.1). Taxonomy (GTDB): domain Bacteria; phylum Bacillota; class Negativicutes; order Selenomonadales; family Selenomonadaceae; genus Quinella. The sequence goes on from CAJOGS010000197.1 coordinate 74, forward strand.
GCTTATGTTAATGTAAAACTTTTGAAAGAATTTGAGCCGGAAAAAATTGAAAGCGGGAATATCCGACGTTTACCGCGTCATTTTCACAGCCACGAACACCGCACATTTTCCGACATAAAAATAATTATTGAAAGTTCAGATTTAAGCGCGGCAGTAAAAAATAAGGCGTTGGCGATTTTTTCAGTTATCGCACAGGCTGAAGGCAAAGTTCATCAACGCCCTGCAGATGAAGTTACTTTCCACGAAGTCGGGGCTATTGATTCGATTGTTGACATTGTTGGCTGTGCAATTTGCGTTGACTGGTTGGAAGTTGAAAAAATTTTCGTTGGGCGTGTCAATGTCGGCAGCGGCTTTGTAAAATGCGCACATGGTTTAATGCCTGTACCTGCTCCCGCAACCGCTGAACTTCTGCAAGGTTTTAAAACTTACAGTTATGGCGCGGAAAAAGAATTGACAACACCGACAGGCGCGGCGATTATCAACGCGCTTGCAGAATTTAGCGTAGATTTACCTGATGATTTTAAATCTGAAAAAATTGGCTACGGCGCGGGAACTTTGAATTTGCAAATTCCAAATGTTTTAAGAATTTATTTCGGCGAATGTAGCGGGCAAATTGAACGCCGCCTTGTGAAACTTGAAACAAATATTGATGATATGAATCCGCAAATTTACGGCTATTTGTACGAAAGACTTTTCAGCGCGGGCGCGTTGGACGTTTGGACGCAAAATATTTACATGAAAAAAAATCGTCCCGCGCAAATGCTGACGGTTTTGGTTGACGGCGAAAATTTGAAAAACTGTGCGAAAATTATTTTTGAGGAAACTACAACCATTGGAATCAGAGTAATTGAAATTGAAAAGCGAATTGAGGCGACGCGCAAAATGGCGAAGGTTGAAACGTCTTTTGGCGAAGTTCAATGCAAAGTATCGGCGTACGACGGCAAAATAGTTTCAATAATGCCGGAATACGAAGACTGCCGCCGCCTTGCCGCTGAAAATAATGTGCCGTTCAAAACAGTTTGGCAAGAGGCTTTAATGAATCAACAGGCGCGGTTAAGTTAGTGGCGTGTTGGTAAAGTCGTTTCTACTGAGATTTTTTATATATTGAACGAACTTTTTCTTTGCTAGCCCAAAGAAAAGTAAATTTAAAAAAATTTATCAGCAAAGAAATAAAGGGATTTTGAAGAATTAATTTTACTTTTTAATAATCACTGCTGATAAATTAGCAAACTAAATTTTGTAGACTAAGAACGAAGTACTAAGAGGCCGCGCAGGACGCGCAGAGCAAATGCTCGTACTCCTCGCATTTGCAGGCAGGTGCGTTTTTTTCGCGGACGAAAAAACAGAACCGCAAAAAGCGTCTTTCTTTTTGGTACTTGCAAAGGCGACGAGTAATTTTGACAAGACAAAGAAAAAGTACGTTCAATAAGATAAAAATTTTTAAAAACAGATTTATTCAACAGCCCCTAGATTTAAATCTAAAAAAAAATAACCCGTCGAAAAATTCGGCGGGCTTTTATAAATTATTCCAAATCGAAAAATGATATACCGACAGAAAAAAATACTATTGCAAAGCCGACAATAATTATTATGTTGCCCAAACGTTTCAGATAAACCGGATTATTTGGCACGCTGTATATTTTCGGAAAGATATTGTGTCCTCTGTGAACATAAATTCCTACGAAAATAACCGCCACGCCCCAAATTATCAGCAAAATTGCAGCATATTCCATAAAAAATCCTCCTTGCATTAAACTGACAAAACATATACCACACGCCGAAAAAATTTGCAATACGGTTGCATTTCAAAAATTATTATGGTAAACTTCAATTCTCAAATAAACTTTAGCGCAGTTTGTCGAAACTCCGACGCAAACTTTGCTACAAGATTAAAAAATTTTATGGAGGATTTTTAAATGCTTACCAAAGAAAACAAAGAAGAAATCGTAAAAAAATACGGCACTCACGAAGGAGATACAGGTTCGCCTGAAGTTCAAATCGCACTTTTGACAGCGCGTATTTCTTATCTTACCGAACATCTTAAAGAACATAAAAAAGATCATCATTCACGTCGCGGCTTGTTGAAAATGGTCGGTCAACGCCGCCGTCTTTTGAGCTACCTCAACAACAAAGATATTACTCGTTATCGTGAAATCATCGCACAGTTGAACTTGCGCAAGTAGTGTGGTAGTCGATAGAAATTTACTATCCCACTACCGCACTACACCACTACAAAACTAAAAAATTAGGCGGGCTTTTAAAGTTCGCCTAATTTTTTATTAAAGACTATTCATTTTTTTAACGATATACTTTTTGGAATAAAATTGACACGGAAGTTTTTTTTCATTTTTGGGGAGGAGTTTTTCGTTATGATGAGATCACTTTGGTCTGCAGCGTCCGGCATGATTGCCCAGCAAAAAAATATGGACGTTGTGGCTCACAATTTGGCAAATGTCAACACTTACGGCAATAAAAAAGTTCGTGCCGAATTTCAAGATTTAATTTATCAAACACTGCGCGACGCGGGCGGTACTTCCGGAAACGGCACTCAATATCCGCAGGGCTTGCAAATCGGTTTAGGTACTCGCCTTGCCGCCACAAACAGAATTTTTACACAAGGACCGCTCCAAACTACCGACAACCCTACTGATGTCGGTATTCAAGGCGAAGGTTTTTTCCAAATTCAACTTCCCGACGGTACAACCGCCTATACTCGTGACGGTTCATTTAAAATTGACTCCGACCGCCGCCTCGTTACCAGTGACGGCTTTTTGCTTATACCAAATATTACTTTGGACGAAAACGCCTCTATTGACAGTTTGGTTATCAGCAGTGACGGGCGCGTTTCAAATACTCCTTCAGGCGGACAACAAACTGAAATCGGGCAAATTAACCTTGTGCGTTTCACCAACCCTCAAGGCTTGTATGCTTACGGCAAAAATTTATTTTTGGAAACTGCGGCAAGCGGTGCGCCTATCGAATCTGAACCCGGACAAGACGGCGCGGGCGTCTTAACTCAAAATACTTTGGAAATGTCAGGCGTTCAAGTCGTTGAAGAAATGGTTAATATGATTATCTCTCAACGCGCCTATGAATCAAACTCTAAAGCAATTACAACTTCTGATTCAATGTTGGAAATTGCAAACGCGCTTAAGCGTTAATTTAAAATGAATAGAATTATTTTCATCGCGGCTGTAATTTTCTTTTTGAATTTTGCGCCGCGTGTTTTTGCTAATCAGATAATACCGGGCGGACAACTTGAATCAATGGCGAAATCAGAAATTGAAATGCTCCTTGATTCAAGAGGTGAAAGTCGCCGCCGTGAAATTTCTTTACTTCGTCCGCTTGCAGATTTTTCTGTTCCAAACGGCATTATTGACATAAAAATTTCCATTCCTTCGGCAACGGTGAATTATAACGGCGTTACGCCGGTTAAAGCCAGAATTTCTGTCGGCGGCAAAATGTACCGTGACATTAATTTTGTTATGTCGGTAAAAATTTTTGATTATGTTCTCGTAGCCAATCACGTTTTGAGAATCGAAACGCCTGTAACTGAAGCAGATTTTCGCATGGAAGAAATCGCTGTTGACGGACGCACGGAATATGTAAAAGACGTTTCAGAAATTTTGGGACTCGTACCGCATAGGACTATCAGCGCAGGTACGCCAATCAGTATAAATTATTTTCAGCAACCTGTGGCAGTGGCAAGCAATCAGCCTGTCAGAATTATAATTCACTACAAAGGCATTGAAGCATCTGCAAAAGGAATTGCATTGACACGCGGGCGAATCGGTGAAGTTATCCGCGTCAAAAATGAATCTTCTCAAAAAATTATTTCTGCTAAAGTTATTGACGCTCAAACTGTCGAAGTAGTTATGTAGTGGTCAGTGGTCAGATGGCTAGATGGTCAGTAATTCAGATGGTCAGATGGTCAGATGGTTAGATTGTTAGATGATCAGATTGTTAGATGGTTAGTTACTGACAATCTGGCAATCTGGCAATCTGATAATCTGAAATAGATGGTCAGTGGTTAGTAACTGGCAATCTGAAAAACTGGCAATCTGTCAATCTGAAATACTGACAATCTGAAGATCTGACGATCTAAAAAGGGGTGATTAGATAAATGTTAAAAAAATTTTTTGCGGCAATTTTAGTGGCGGCTTTTTTAATTTCAACATCAGCAGTTCCAAATGTCGAAGCAAAATCTTTGTGGGCTGATAATTCTTCGTGGGGAATGTTCGCCGACAAAAAAGCCCGTGATGTCGGCGATATTTTGACGATTATTATTAATGAATCTACCACACAGACTGCAAGTAAATCCCGTACAAATAAAAAAGATGCAAATGTAGACCTTAGAGGCGGTACAGGAATTTTCCATTTTTTGGAAATGGCGCGCGCAGGTTATTCTGATAATTTCAAGGCGGACGGCAGCGCAAAAGATACAAACAGTTTCAGCGGACAAATTACCGTTACCGTTATTGAAGTTTTGCCGAATGATAACATGGTTGTCGAAGGCACTCAATCCATTTGGCAAAACAAAGACGAACACAAAATTACCATTCGCGGGATTGTTCGCCGCGCTGATGTCAGCTCAAGTAATACCGTTCCTTCCTCCAGAGTTGCCGACGCTACTTTGAAATTCGACGGCAAAGGACCTTTGAACGCTAAACAACGTCAAGGCATTTTAACGCAAATTTTCAATATTCTTTTCTGATATGATTGACGAAAAAGAATTTTTGTTGCCGAATACGCTCGGCGCAATGGCAAAAACTTTTTATGTAAAATCTTCAAAATCTTTGAAACAAGATAATTTGTACATTAAACCGGGTTCAATGGTTACCGGCGTTAAAGTTATCGCACAGGGTACAAAAATTCACGATGTCAAGTATTTGATTGAAAAATATCCTCTACCTAATGGCGAATTAACAAAGCCTGAAGATTGGTACAAAGTCAGAGGTACAGCTATTGTTACTGACGGCAAAGAAGAAAAAATTAAAGAAATACATTGGTATCAGTGTGAAAAGATTGGTAAAGTAGAATACAAGGTAAAAATTGGGGTGATGACGATGTTACTTAAGTATGTCGGGGAACGAGAAATGGATTTAATTTCGAATCACATTTATAAATCAAAAAAAATTTATGACGACTTGGGAGACGGCTATTCAATTTTTGATGAAGGCGAAGATTGGTACAGGTACGGCGCAGATTTTGTAGCAGAAAATTTTGTCAAAGTTGAAGAAATTGAAGAAAATTTGCGGCAAGCCATTTAACAGATGAAAAATATTTTTGTAACCGTATTACAAGAGGTTTTTTAATATGAAAAAATTATTTTTACTTATGACGCTGATTTTTTGCATATCCTTTACAAATGCTACTGTTTTTGCAGAATCCGCACCCGCAAGAATTAAAGATATTGCAAAAGTTCAGGGCGTCCGCTCTAACCAACTTTTCGGTTATGGATTGGTTGTCGGTTTAGCAGGAACCGGCGATTCTGATAAAATTTCTTCTATGGTTAATTCTACAATTTCAATGCTCCGCAATTTCGGCGTAACTGTCGGCGCGTATAAATCTAAAAATGTTGCTGTCGTTATGGTTACTGCCACTTTGCCGCCGTTCGTCCGTGAAGGCGATACTATCGACGTTGTTATTAATTCAATCGGCGACGCCAAAAGTATTCAAGGCGGCACTCTTTTACAAACTCCTCTTCGCGCAGGTAACGGCGAAGTTTACGCAGTTGCTCAAGGTCCCGTTTCTACAGGCGGCTTTGTAGCAGGTAAAGGCAGTGAAACCGCACAAAAAAATTTCCCGACTGTCGGCACTACTCCGAACGGCGCAATAGTTGAACGCACTGTTGAAGATGAAATCGGCGAACAAGGTTCTATCTCTTTGAGTCTTTCAAATTCTGATTTTACTACCGCCTCAAGAATCACCAACGCCATTAATTCGGCTTACGGCAATATTGCTCACGCCGCTAACCCGGGCAGAATTGATATTCGTATTCCAAGTTATTACCGCTCAAATGTCGTTGAATTTGTCTCCAACATTGAAGAATTACCCGTTACGCCGGACAACGTTGCAAAAATCGTTTTCAATGAACGCACCGGAACTATCGTAATGGGCGGAAATGTCACGGTTGATGAATGTGCAATTACTCAAGGCGGACTCTCTATTCGTGTCACTCGGTCGCAGGACGTTTC
>CAJOGS010000198.1 GCA_905234045.1 uncultured Selenomonadaceae bacterium
ACCGCAAAAAGCGTCTTTCTTGCAAAGGCGAGGAGTACGAGCATTTGCTGTACTTGCAAAGGCGACGAATAGGAGCGTTTGCTCTTTGACAAGACAAAGAAAAAGTACATTTAATATAAAAAAATATCTAAAAATAAAATTTTACAAACAGCCACTAAGTCGTGTTGATTAATTTTAAATTTATCTTGTTAAATTTTTTTATTTTTAAAAGAAAAGTACCAAAAGAAAGAGATTTTAGCGGTCGTCCGTGACCGCCGTTTCCTATTTCTATCTAACTACCACACTACAAACGACGAAGGAGAAAATTTTTTTGAATCTGTTTGAGATAACTGAAGATAAAAATTTTGAGCCGCTTGCCGAAAAATTGCGCCCGCAAAAACTTTCTGATTTTGTAGGGCAGGAAAAAATTTTAAAAAGTCTCGGCAAAATGATTGAAGACGGCAAAATTTTTTCAATGATTTTTTACGGCACGCCCGGCACGGGAAAAACTACGCTTGCAAAAATTATCGCCAACAGTACGAAGAGCAATTTTGTAAAAATTAACGCGGCACTTGCAGGAATTAAAGAACTGCGCGAAATTGTGAAAACTGCCGAAGATCAAAAAAGTTTTTACGGCAAGCGCACAATTTTATTTATTGATGAAATTCATCGCTTTAATAAAAGTCAGCAAGATTTTCTGTTGCCGTATGTTGAGGACGGCAGAATAATTTTAATTGGTGCGACGACTGAAAACCCGTTTTTTGAAGTTAATCCCGCACTTTTAAGCCGCGTTAAAATTGTTCAGCTTAAAAAATTATCAGCCGCAGATATAAAAAAAATTCTCCAACGCGCCATTAATCTTGAAAAAAATTTGGCGGTTGAAGAAAAAGCCGTTGAAATAATTGCAGATTTTGCGGACGGCGATGCAAGAATTGCGCTGAATATTTTGGAGCAATTAATTTTTAGCGGCGGCGTAACGGTTGAGAATTTGAGCGAAATTTTGGGCGAAAAAATCAGGCGTTACGACAACGGCGGCGATAATCATTATGACACGGCGAGCGCGTTTATAAAAAGTATGCGCGGCAGTGACGCGGACGCGGCTATTTTTTATTTGGCGAAAATGATTGACGGCGGCGAAGATTCGGATTGTAATATGTGCGGCTGAAGATGTCGGCAATGCAGATCCAATGGCGTTAATTTTGGCAAATTCGGCGGCGCAAGCAGTACAATTTGTCGGTATGCCGGAGGCAAGAATAATTTTGGCGCAAGCTGTAACATATATTGCAAGTGCGCCGAAAAGTAACGCGGCTTATTTGGCGATTGATGCGGCACTTGCTGACGTTAAAAATAATCCAAATGCTGATGAAGTTCCGCAACATTTAAAGGACACGCACTATAAAGGCGCAAAATTTTTTGGCAACGGCAAAGGTTACAAATATCCGCACGATTTCGACGGGCATTTTGTGAAACAGCAATATTTGCCGGATTCGCGCAGAAATAATCAATATTATTTTCCGACTGAAAACGGCAAAGAGGCGGAAATAAAAAAATTGCTTGAAGAACATCGGAAGTAGTGCGGTAGTTGGTTAGTGCGGTAGTGTTATAGTGTGGTAGTGTGATAGTAAAAAGTTTATTCAATAAAAAAAATTCCTCCCAAATTACAGGAAGGAATTTTTTTAATCTGCATGTGCCGAACGCCTTAAAGATGAATTATTTTTCAAATGTCTGTCAATGGTTGAAAGCCCGCGATAAACCGTCCCAATGTCAATAGCCTCTGTGCGGCTTGCAACATACCTTTCAAGTTTGCGCTTGACTCTTTGAAGTGCGTTATCAATAGATTTAACGTGACGATTTAAACTTGCAGCAATTTCTTGATAAGATTTACCGTCAAGATACGCCATTAAAACCTGCCATTCCAAATCGCTCAAAATTTCTTCCATTTTCTTTTCAATGGCTAAAAATTCTTCACGGCTGATAACCAATTCTTCAGGGTCGGCAACTTTCACGCCGGATAAAACGTCCAATAGTGTCCTGTCAGAATCCTCGTCATAAATCGGTTTATTTAATGAAATGTACGAATTAAGCGGGATATGTTTCTGACGTGTTGCGGTTTTAATAGCAGTGATAATTTGGCGCGTAACGCACAATTCGGCGAAGGCGTGGAATGAAGAAAGTTTATCGCTTTTAAAATCTCTGACTGCCTTATAAAAGCCGATCATACCTTCTTGAATAATATCTTCACGATCTGCGCCAATTAAAAAATAAGAACGCGCCTTTGCACGAACAAAACTTCTGTATCTGTGAATCAGATAATCCAACGCAGACGCATTCATATTGTCTTTGATTTCGGTGATAAGTTCCTCGTCCGTCAAAGATTCGTATTTACTATATTCATCGGTTAATTCTGTACCGCAAATATTTTCTGAATTTGTATCCATTTGATGACCTCCATCAATATAAAAATGATTATAAACTACGCAAGGCGGCAAGTCAAATTTTTTACAAATAGAATTATGAAATTTTTTTGAAAGCGGCAGGGAAAATTTCTACTATAGCGAATAGTTAAATAGGTAACTTTGATTAAAGTTTTTTCAAGGAGGTTTTTCCTAATGGCAGAAGAAAGAGATTTGGTAAAAAACGAAACCGGACTTGGCAGCATTAAAATTGCTGATGAAGTTGTCAGCATTATTGCAGGTTTGGCAGCAACCGAAATTGACGGCATTGCCGGAATGAGCGGCGGATTAGCCGGCGGTATTGCAGAAATGCTCGGTCGCAAGAATTTTTCCAAAGGCGTAAAAGTTGAAGTCGGCGAAAAGGAAGCAGCGATTGATCTTTATATCATCGTTAAATACGGCGTTCGTATTCCTGATGTTGCACTTGCAGCTCAAGAGAATATTAAACGCGCTATTGAAAACATGACAGGTCTTTCGGTCGTCGAAGTTAACGTACACGTTCAAGGCGTAAGTTTCCCTGAAGAAGAACAAGTCCTTGATGAAGTACGTGTTCACTAAGATTGGAAAACTTTAAAGGCAATTCTTATTATGGCGGGAGGTGTGAAAGTTTATGGGCATAATAAGTCGCCTGTTGTTGCTTTTATACGTTCTCGCAGTAATGGCAGCGTTGGTAGTAGGTGCGGGCGTTTGCCTGCACTTTATCCCAACGCAGGTTTGGCAAAGTTATTTGAATTGGATAATCACAACCAGAGAGACAATAATTGTTATCGCAGTAATGTTTGTGGCAAGTCTTTGCCTGTTGTTTATGACTCTTTCAAGCAAAAAACGTGCGGTAAACGTTAAAGGCGATGTTGAACTTCAAAAGGGTACTTTTAATGAAGTCAAAATCGCTGTCCCCGCAATAGTCAGCGTGGTTGAACGTGCGGCACTTTCAGTACAAGGAGTCAGACAAGTTGACGCTACAGTTCAAAATCAAGGCGGAGAAAATCCTGTAAATGTTCAAATTTCGATTGTTTTGGGACAAAATTATTCTGCGCCGGAAGTCAGCGCACTTGTCAAATCGGAAATTCAAAAAGCCCTTCAAACGGCTCTGCAAATTTCTAACGTGCCTATTGATGTTAAAGTTACCGAAGTTACTCATGCAGTAGTTGAACGCGAAAAACGCGTTGTGTAGAGGTGTCGATATGTTAAACAGTTTTAAAAATTTCAAGAATATCTTTGGAAGCACTTTCAGCACTTCACGGGCAAGCGGTGAATTTCTTTTACTGAAAACAGACTACGGTACTGTTCATGTTGAAGGAGACATAATTCGGCGAATTGTCGAACGTACGCGGGTTGAAGGCGTCAACGAAGTCAAAAATATTATTGTAAATTTACCGACGGATAAATATCCTTTGCAAATCAGATTCAACTTGATTATTGCGCAAAATTATTCCGCGCCGGTAATTGGGGCGAATTTAAGAGACGCTATCAAAGAAGAATTAAAAAATTTTTTAAATATAATTGACGTGCAATTCGATATTCGTGTTGCACAAATTAATCAAATTGTTGCACCTGAAAAGAAAAAACGCAGAGTAAGATAGGCGGTGAAATGAATGTGGGGAGAAGTCAAAAAACTTATAAAGCTGGCATTTAAAGATTACCCGAAACGCAAATTGGGCTTTTTAATCGGCGTATTCTTTGGCATTGCAATTATAAACTTCGGCTTTTTTCAAACGTTGTTTGCTTTTTTCTGCGGAATTATCGGCTTGTATATCGGATCGCGTTTTGATGACGGAGACAATTTAGTTGATGCAACTTTGCGGACGATTGAAAATTCAGTTCCCGAACGTTGGAGATACTGGAAATATTTTAACTAGTGAGGAATAAAATGAGTCGTACACTTGCACGCGAAACAGCTTTCAGAGCCTTGTTTCAGTTAGATTTTAATCACGGAGAAATTGAAGAACGCGAAGTTTATGAAACTCTCGCAGTTGGCACTGCGATTGAGGCGGCGGAAGAATTTAATTCCAATGATGATTTAAATAATGAAAATCTTCGTTACGTCGGCGAAACGGTTTCCAATGTGCGGGCGCGGCTTGAAGAGATCGACGAAATTATACAATCACACTTGCGAAAAAATTGGACGCTTTCTAGATTGGCATCGGCTGACAGAAATATTTTGCGGCTCGCCGTTTATGAATTGAAATTTGCCGAAGATAAAGTTCCTGTCGGCGTCGCAATAAATGAAGCTGTGAAACTTGCGAAAAGGTACGGCACGGACGATTCCGGACGTTTCGTCAATGGCATCCTCGACGCAATAGCAAACTAGGGAATAGAGGATAGGGAATAGAGGTTAGGGCTTAGAAATTAAAAATTTTCTCAAAAAATCCCTCCGCTTTCCTGAAATTTGAATGTGTCAGCCGGACGCCAATGTCCGGTTTTTTGTTTTATTATTTTTTGTTCTGTAGAAAATTAGGGGCAGTCGGTAAATTTTTTGTCAGTTAGTGTTGAATGATTTAGTTTTTTTTATTTTAATAGTTGCAGAGTTTTTTAATATTGAAATTTAATTTTCATTGCTTAATATTTTTTCATATATTGAACGTACTTTTTCTTTGTCTTGTCAAAGAGCAAACGCTCCTACTCGTCGCCTTTGCAAGTACCAAAAAGAAAGACGCTTTTTGCGGTGCTGTTTTTTCGTCCGCGACCCGAGCCGCACGTCCTGTGCGGCAACGTAGTACTTCGTGCTTAGTCAGCTTTTTCTACTACAACACTACCACACTATAATAGGAAGTTTGATTTTATGTTTAAAGAAATTTGGAAAAAACGCGCCGAACTTGTCGAAAAAAATTTACTCGTCGAATTGAAAAAAAATCCTGCGCTTGAAGAAAAACTTTCAAACGCAATGGAATATAGCTTAATGGCAGGCGGTAAACGTTTGCGCCCGATACTTTTAATGGCATCAGCAGACGCGGTAAACGGCACGGGCGAAAATTTTTTGACGGTTGCAACTTCAATAGAAATGATTCATACATATTCGCTGATTCATGACGATTTGCCGGCAATGGACAACGACGACTACAGACGCGGCAAATTGACGAATCACAAAGTTTTTGGCGAGGCGACGGCAATTTTGGCGGGCGACGCGCTTTTAACTTTGGCGTTTGAAGTTATGACGCGGCAGGAAAATGTTGAGCCGAAAATTTTATTGCAGGTTGTAAAAGAAATGAGTACTGCCGCCGGTGAAAGCGGAATGGTCGGCGGGCAGTCAATCGACATTGAATCAGAAGGCAAAAAAATTGATATGGCGACGCTGAAAAAAATGCACGTCGGAAAAACCGGCGCACTTTTTAAAGCGGCAATTCGCAGCGGCGCAATTTTGGCGGGCGCAAATTCTGAACAACTTGACGCGCTGACAATTTACGCCGAAAAATTCGGATTGGCTTTTCAAATTACTGATGATATTTTGGACGTTGTCGGCGACGAAAAAATTTTGGGTAAACCAATCGGCAGCGACGCCCAAAATAATAAATCCACTTATGTAACGTTGACTTCGTTGGAGACGGCGAAAAATCTTGCACAACAAGCAGTTGATGACGCGGTTGACGCACTGAAAATTTTTGGCGCGGAGGCTGATTTTCTGCGCGAACTTGTAAAAAATCTAATCGGACGGAATAAATAATGCTTGAAAGTTTAACATCGCCCGCAGACCTTCGCAAAATGCGGATTTCAGAATTAAAAATATTGGCGTCGGAAATACGACATTTGATTTTAGATACAGTGTCGGAAAACGGCGGACACCTTGCGCCGAGTTTTGGAACGGTTGAATTAACTTTGGCGTTGTATTCGACTTTCGATTTTGACAAAGATAAAATCGTTTGGGACGTTGGACACCAAGCCTACACGCACAAAATTTTGACAGGTCGCCGAGATACATTTCACACGCTCAGAAAATTTGGCGGCATTACAGGATTTCCAAAGCGCAGTGAATCGCCGTATGATTTTTTTGGAGTCGGTCATTCGTCAACTTCGATCAGTGCGGCGTTGGGACTTTTAATAGCTGAAGAAATTCAGCACAAAAACGGCAAAGTTATAGCGGTTATCGGCGATGGCGCATTGACTGGCGGAGAGGCGTTTGAGGCGTTGAATCACGCGGGACAACTCAAAAAAAATTTGATTGTCATTTTGAATGATAATGAAATGTCCATTGCCAAAAACGTCGGTGCGCTGTCGGAATATCTTTCTGAAGTCAGATTAAATCCGCAATATCGCCAAGTCAAAAAAGATTTTGAGAATTTCATAAAAAATTTAAATCTGTCAGAAATAGGCGATAAAATTTTGAGTGCGGCGCAGTCTGTGCGATACGGCGTAAAATCTGCGATTGTACCCGGCACAATTTTTGAAGCGTTGGGATTCACTTATATTGGCCCCATTGACGGGCACGATATAAAAATTATGAAAGATATTTTTGCGCGTGTGTATGAATTGGACGAGCCGGTTTTAATTCATGTTCACACGACGAAGGGCAAAGGTTACGCGCCTGCCGAAAAATCGCCTGAAAAATTTCACGGCGTCGGTAAATTCGACAAAGATACAGGCGAAGTTATCAAAAAGCCCGCGCCGCCGACCTATACCGAAATTTTCAGCAACGCCATAATTGATTGTGCGAAAGTCAACAAAAAAATTGTGGCGATAACGGCGGCGATGCCATCGGGTACAGGATTAAAAAAATTTGGTGAAATTTATCCCGACAGATTTTTTGACGTTGGAATAGCTGAAGAACACGCGGTAACTTTGGCGGCAGGAATGGCGGCGGGCGGTTTAATTCCCGTCGTTGCCATTTATTCGACGTTCATTCAAAGGGCGTACGATCAGATTCTGCATGATATTTGCTTGCAAAATTTGCCCGTGATAATTTGTCTGGACAGGGCGGGGCTTGTCGGCGAAGACGGCGCAACTCATCACGGCGCATTTGATATGGCATTTTTGCGGACGATTCCGAATATAAATATTTTGGCTCCGAAAGATGAAAATGAATTGCGCCAAATGTTTTTTGCCGCCGTAGAAAGTGAAAAGCCTGTGGCAATACGTTATCCGCGTGGCG
>CAJOGS010000199.1 GCA_905234045.1 uncultured Selenomonadaceae bacterium
AAGTTGGAGACGGCAAAAATAAAAACGCCCGTAGACGCACAAAAACGCCCGAAATTCGCGTCCACTGATCATTCGACGACAAATATATCAAGCGAAGAGATTAAGACGCTAAAAAACGAAAATATAGCTGAAAATGAGGAAATCGGCGAAGATGAATTTTCAAAAAGCGAAAGAAAAAAATTTGCCGAAATTTGCCCTGATTTTGATTTAGACGCGGGCTTGAATTATTGCATGAACAGCAAAAGTTTTCTTTTTGAACTGATGAACGATTTTAAAGACGAAAAAAAAGTCTCGACGATCCAAAAAGCATTTGCCGCCGAAGACTGGAAAAATTATCAAATATTGGTACACTCTTTGAAAAGTACAGCGCAAACGATAGGCGCAATAAATTTAAGCAAACAGGCAAAAATTCTGGAATTCGCCGCGAGAAATAATAATATTGATGAAATTCAAGCAGGGCATGGCGATTTAATGACGGCTTATCAAAAAGTACGCGCAGAAATAACAGAATGGCTTGGTTTTAGGTTTTAGGTTTTAACTAACAACTAACCGCTAACACCTATTTAATAAAGTCGGAGGTTTTAACATGAAAAAAATTTTTTTACCGCTTCTACTGATGATTTTTTTTGTAACAGGTTGCGGAATTGACAGCGAAAAAAATAATCCTGCAAATAAATTGATAATAGGAGTAGATGACGAATACGCGCCAATGGGATTTCACAACGAAAAAGGCGAAATTGTCGGCTTTGATATTGACCTTGCAAAAGAAGTCGGCAAAAGAACAGGAATTGAATTTGAATTTAAGCCAATCGACTGGAACAACAAACGCGCAGAAATTACCTCCGGCAATGTAGATATTCTTTGGAACGGCACGGACATAACCGACGAGCGCAAAGAGTACATGATTTTTACTAAGCCGTACATGGAAAATCGCCAAATACTTATAGTGCCAAAAGGCAATCCTGAAAATATTCATTCAGTCGGAGACCTTGAAGGAAAAACAGTCGGAACGCAAGCCGGTTCTTCGTCAAGAGATTACGTCGATGTAACGCCTTCACTCAAAAACAGTTTCAAAGAGTTCAAAACTTATCTGAATTTCAAAGAAGCGTTTGCAAATTTAGAAAGCGGAAATGTTGAAGTGCTTATTTGTGATGAATTGGCAGGGCGTTATGAACTGAGCAAAGATCCGCAAAAATTCACGGTAATTGAAGCAACTGTCGGCGAAACTTGCGAAATTGGAATAGGTTTCCGCAAAAATGACGTTGAGTTGCGTGATAAAATTCAAAAAGCTTTTGATGATATGATAAAAGACGGAACGGCAAAAAGAATTTCGGAGCAATGGTTTCAAGTGGATCTGATTAAATTTCGCAGGTAGTTTTGTAGTGTTGTAGTGGTATAGTGGTATAGCTATCGCACTATCAAACTATCCCACTATCCCACTACTTTGGCGAGCAAAGAAAAAGTACATTTAAGAAATTTAACAAACAGTCTAAAAAATAGTTTACCAACATGCCCCGGGTGACATTAAAAAAACGGCAATCAAGATTGAAAGCCGTTTTTTTTAGAAACGCCAATTAACACCAAATCTGCCGGTTAAGCCGCGATTTTTGCCGACACTGCCGACGTCGCTTAAATCCAAACTAAATTTATTATCACCGCGCGGTTTAATAATCCAGCCAAATTCAAAAATGCCGCTGAAACCTTTCAAACTCGGCGTATCCGTACGAAAGCCGCCATGTTCGGCATAAGATTTGCCGTTAAATTCGTATTCGACGCCCGCGCCAAGATAAAAATTGTGAATATTGTTCGGCTCATACTCTTCATCAATTTCGACTTTGATTCTGTAACTGTTGACGCTGCTTAAATGGTAGTCTTCGCTCGTCGTAAGTGTCATAGTGTCTGCGCCGGTATGTGAAAATAAAAATTTTGCGCTGTAGGTAAAAATTTCTTTTGGACTGCGGCGAATTTCCCGCCCTACGCCGATATGTGCGCCAATGTAGTGCGAATTTGACTTGAAATTTTCACGGACATTTTGGAACGCGCCTAAGGAATCACTTTCAAAATCTGTTTTAATTCTTCCTGCACGAATACTGCCGCTATAAAATTTGCTGTCGTTTAATTTAGTGCGAAAAACCACGCCGCCGTCCAAATATGAATCGTAATTGCCGCGCCCGTATTCAATCATCGGCGCAATTAAAATATTTCTTGTAGGACTGTCAATTTTTCTGGAAAATCCGACAATGATATTTGCGCCGCGTACCTTGACATGTGAACCGTTTTTATAAGTTGTAGAGCCGCCGGTAATTGCAAAAAACGGCGTGAAAATTTGCGATCCCGCCGCTTCAATGCTTGCCAAGTCTCCCGATAAAAAATCTGCAATTTTATTTATTGTCGTCGGAACTCTTACTTCAGGAATTAATTTTGTAACTTTCATAAGTTGCGGAGCTTTAAAACTCAAAGTAACGTTTTTATCGTCAACCTTGTCAACGACAATATCCGCCACTGTCGAAGTATCTTTGTAGCATTTGGCGGTAAAATCTGTGCCGTTTACGCCCAAATAACTTGTTGAATCGCTTGACGTTATGCCCGCGTTGTTGTTAATCAAAGTTACAGTGTCGGTAAAGTCCAACGCCGCTACTTGAGGAACAACCGCGTAAATTTTTGAGCCGCTTATGTCGGTAGAATTTTCGCCGGTCACGGAAATTATCACGTCATTATTTTGCACATTTTCCGGCAGATAAAAATTGTAGTTGTTAAACGCCGTCAATTCTGCAACTGAAATATTTTTTGTATAAACATTCAAAGAATTATTTGTGCCGAAGGTCGGAAAATGTTCCCGCGTTGAATCGTCGAAAAGTGCCGCGCCGTAAAGTTTCGCCGTTAATAAATCAGGCGAATTGTAAATATTAACTTCGTTGTCGTGAAGTCGTGCAGAAAAATTTTCAGTGCCGACCTTAATTTCGGCGGGCGTAATAATTCCCGTGACTGCGCCGCCGTATAGATTAATTTTGTTGCCGTAAATTTCGCTGAGCCCGCTGTGTCCCGCAATTAAATTCACGGTAACCGCGCTGTCGTTCTTGCTGAAAATATTCGTAACGTTGTAGCCGTTGCCGATTTTATTCGGATCGTCATAAACTAGCCAGCCCGCGTCGCCGTCAAAAAAATTAATTTCGTTGCCCGTGATATTTTCAGCCGTGTTATCCAAAATTCCGTCATAGTAGCCGCCGTACAAATTCACGGGCTGATTTTTGGGATTGATTGAAAGATTATAAACATTTCCCGCTTTCTGTCCGCCGTAAATCACGAGATTTTTTTGCCGTTGCCGATGACGCGCAAATTTCTATTCTGTCACGTGTCGAAACTTAGCAACATAATTGTACCGGGAATTTCAACAGTTTCTTCAGCCGAAACTTTCGGCAAAAAAATTGTAGCGGCAGTTAAATAAATTACACTTGCCGCCGCTTTTTTATATAATTTTTTTCTAAACATTTTCACATACCGATAACTACAACAGGACCGACTGTTACAGGTTTTTTATTGTCTTTAATTTCGTTGACAATTTCGACTTGCCCGCTGCCTGTTACTCCTTCAATTTCGTCAAGATTCAATTCAACTTTGGAGCTTCTCATATCAATCAGTAAATTTTTTACGTCGTCAAGCGTGATTGTCATTCCTTGAGTTTTGAGAAATTCATAAAATTCCGCCGCCGAGTTAAAAACTTTTTTTTCGTGAATTGTTGAAAGTACCTGTTCAATTTCTGCCTGAAGGTTCGCCATTTTGAAAACTTCCCTAAAAATTCATATTGTAGGTATTATTTTTGCCACCGCTGACATTTACCGGCGATCTGACTTTAACGCCGCCGCCGTTAACTTTTTCCATTTCTTCGAGGTTCATTTCTTTTTTGTTTGTCATTTTTAATCATCTCATCTCATTTCAATTTTATTTGAGAAGGTGTTTTCACAAGCGTTTTAGTAAGGTATGAAAATGAGAAATTATAATAAAGGCTTCTGAAATGACAGTTTTAATTTCAAAATCTTTAGAGAGA
>CAJOGS010000200.1 GCA_905234045.1 uncultured Selenomonadaceae bacterium
TTTTGACAAAGAACTGTATAAACAACGCAACATCATCGAACGTTTTTTCCAACGTATTAAAAACTATAGACATATAGCATTTAGGTTCGATAAATTAGCGGTTTGCTTTTTGAATTTTGTGTTACTTGCCGCTTCGGTTATTCACTTTTAATTTACCAACAGCACCTAACAAAAAATAATTCGTTAGCAATTTCAATCAATTTTTCAAAAATCCGCAAAGTGCGGACGGTTTTTAGTGTGGTAGTGCGATAGTTTTGTAGTGTGATAGTAAATTACTACTCCACTAACACACTATCCAACTACTTTTGCTTCGGAAAAAAGAATGTACATTTAAAAAATTTAAGTAACTAAATTTAATCAGTAAAAATTGATTTTTTCAACACGCACTAGCCACTAACCACTATTTACTAACCACTATTTACTAACCACTATAGAATTTTGAATAATTCCGGTTTAAAATTTTTTTATTCCCAATTCCTTTTTTAATTTATTTTGGCGTTCGGTTTTCATCGCTATTTCGTGAATTTTGGCAAAACGATAATTCAATCCCTGTTTCGTAATATAAAGTTTTTCCGCCAATTCCCTGACATTACATTCGGGAAAAGTCAGTCGCGCTTTTATGGCAAGTTTTAAATCTTTGTTAAGTGCAACATTATTTTCTTGAATAATCCGAATATCTTCAAGTTGCCGCTTTGCCGCGTCAATCGCACGATTTAAATTGAAAGTTTCAACATTTACCAATCTGTTGACATTCGCCCGAACTTCTTTGAGGTTGCGGACAACGCCGAAATGTTCAACCGATTCTTCCGCGCCAACCATTCCGATAAATTCTTCGACGGCATCGCCTTCGCAAATGTAATCTACAAAAAATTCTTTGCGTTGGCGAAAGGTAGGATTAAATTCCAGATATTGCCAAATTTCTTTCACGAAAAGCGCGGCTGATTCTGACAACGAGGAAATTTCAAGATAGTATTCTTTTTCAGGGCGGTTTACAGTTCCGCCCGCCAAAAATGCTCCGCGCAAATACGAAACTTTTGCAAAATCGTCCTCAACAAATTCCTGCGAATTTAAATCATCGGCATAACGTGAAAAAAAAATCCTCACCTTGTAGCGTGTCCGCCTTAAACATCTTTTATTTTTTACAGGCGAAGTTACGGTTATTGCAATTTCTCTTTTGACATCGGGATAAAATTTTTTCAACAACGTTATAACTTTTCTGGCGATCGCCGAACTTGAAGTTGAAAATTCAAGCCGCCCGCCTTTTAAAACTGCGCCGACTTTTATTAAAGCCAATAATTCTGCGCGTTGACATTCTTCGTCTTCATCGAAAATTCGCGCCAATTCTTCCTTGACCGTACGAGCATAGGACGCCATTATAAAATTCCTTTCGTTGAAGGAACGCCGCTATTTCTGGAATCATATTCAGTGGCAATTCTGAGCGCGTGCCCTAACGCTTTAAAAATCGCCTCAACTTTATGATGTGAATTTTTGCCGTACAAAATTTTGACGTGCAAAGTTAAGCCCGCGTTAAATGCAAAGGCGCGCAGAAATTCTTCAGTCAATTCAGTATCAAAATTTCCAATCATCGGCGCAAGTTCGCCTGCGTCAAAAACTAAAAAAGGTCTGCCGCTAATATCCAAACTTACCAACGCTAAACTTTCGTCCATCGGCAAAAAAAATGTCCCGTAACGATTAATTCCGCGCTTATCGCCGAGCGCGTTTTTTATTGCAGTGCCGAGCGCAATTCCAATATCTTCTACGCTGTGATGTCCGTCAACTTCCAAATCGCCATTACATTTTACATTTAAATCAAATTGCCCGTGCGCCGCAAATAAATTCAGCATGTGATTAAAAAAGCCGATTCCCGTATCAATGGAAGTTTTGCCGCCGCCGTCCAAATTTATTTCAACGTCAATTTTTGTTTCCTTAGTCTCACGAAAAATTTTTCCAACGCGCATTATTTTCCCTCCACAAAATTTTTTATCGCCGCAAATACTTCGTCGTTTTCCATTCTCGTTCCCATTGAAATTCTCAAGCAATTTTTCAATTCTGTTGCACTCGGTGAAAAATATCTTACGCCAATATCTAAATTTTCCAGATATTCATTCAATGCCGTTGCTTTTTCGCAGCGTATCAAAATAAAATTCGTCTGCGAAGGAAAAACTTTAACGCCTTCTAAAGTTTTCAGCCGTTCAAACATTCTTTGACGTTCGGCAACCGTCATCTGTATTCTCGGTACAAATTCATCGCGCATTTGGTAAACAATATCCGCCGCCGCCAAACTCAATGTATTCATATGGTACGGCATAAAAGTTTTGTTAATCATTCGTGTAACGTCTTCAGCGGCGATCATATAGCCGACACGCGCCGCCGCCATTCCATACGCCTTTGAAAATGTTCTGGCAACAATCAAATTTGGATAATTTTTAATAAGACTGAAAGCTGAGTGCCCGTAAAATTCAACGTACGCTTCATCAATCAAAAAAGCGCAGTCAATATTTTTTGCAATTTTTTCAATTTGTGCGACGTTTAAAACATTGCCGGTAGGATTGTTAGGGTTGCAAACAACCGCCAAATCTGCGCCGACTTCATTAACTTTTTTAATGTAGGCGTCAACGTCCAAATCAAATTTTTCGTCCAAATTGAACGGGAACGCTTGAGCCTCCGCCGCCTTTGCGTAAATTTTATACATTGAAAAACTTGGTTGAGGATAGACAATTTTTTTGCCGTCCCCGCCGAATGCATGAAAAATTTTCTCTATAATTTCGCTGGAGCCGCCGCCCAACAAAATTTGATTTTTGGCAACTGAAAAATTTTTCGCAATTTGTCCGACAAGTAAATCGTATTCTTCATTTGGATAACGATTGAAAGAAATGTAGCCCAAACGATTCAAAACGCGCTCTTCAACCGTCGGCGGCAAATTCAAAGTACTTTCATTTGCGTTTACTTTAATTTGATAATCTTTTTCCGTTCCGTCATAAGACGGCATTTTTTCTAAATCTTTTCTGTAATTCAGCATAAAAATTCCTTTCTAAAAACCGGTTTTAATTTTCAACTGCTTACCGCCATTCAAATTTGTAAGCAAGCCGCTTTTTCCATACATTGCATCACGAACAGCCTTACTAAGCGCGTTTCTGACTTGAACATCTGAAACTTCGGTTGTACCAATCGTTATGAAATAATCCGCGTCATCAGCCGTCGAAATTTTGTTATTGACTGTATTGTCGTCGCCGATAATTATATTAGTTTCACGCGGAATAATCCAGTTTGAAATATTTCTGTACGGCGTGAAAGAAATTTCGGCTGAAGTTGATGAAGATTTACCCGTGCCCATACCGACTGCAACAATTTTCAAAGTCTCCATATCGACGAAACGAACTGTAACATTTGCGGTTACGGTATGTTTTGCCATTCCCGCTTTTGCGCCGTGTGCGCCGACTGCCGCGCCGCTTTCTTTAACAGTCATTCCCGTAAGTGAGCCTATCAAAATAAATTGTGCAGAAAGAAAATTTCCGAGTGCGGGCGCGGTTGTATTGTCAACGAGTCCCGAAATATTAATTGAATGAAGACGCGCAACCGTCGTCATTTGTTCGTAGTCAATTAAATCAAACCAATTACTTGCAGACAACTGATAAATTGCGTATTCAGACGCAGATGAAAAATCTTGATCGCGCAGTCCTTGACTGGTTATCGCTTTGTTTGCAAAATTCATTACTGCAATTCGCGGATGGCTTTTAATATCTGCCGCCGATACCAAATTTGCAAAAACTACGCTGAAAATCAGCAGCGCCGACAAAAAAATTTTTTTCATTTTATACACCTCCTGTAGTGTGATAGTGGGGTAGTGTGATAGTTGTTAGTTATTAGGTGCTGTTGAATAAATCGTTTTTTTAAAATTATTTTTATATTGAACGTACTTTTTCTTTGTCTTGTCAAAGAGCAAACGCTCCTATTCGTCGCCTTTGCAAGTACCAAAAAAAAAGACGCTTTTTGCGGTGCTGTTTTTTCGTCCGCGAAAAAAACGCACCGCCGTCCTGCGCGGCATCTTAGTTCTTCGCTCTCATCGAACAAAATTTTTTCGCTAATTTTTAAACAGTAGTTTACCAACAGCCACTATAACACTATAACACTATACCACTACCACACTACACAACTACTAAATCGAAATTTCTAAAACCGTACTTGAAAAACTTTGCAATCTGATTGGAAATTTATTTTTAACAACTTCCGACAAACTGCGGTGTAAATTTTGCGGCGAAAGTCCCGTTGAAACGTCAATAATACATTTGCCGTTCGACATTGAACGTACATAAACGCCTGTAACTCCTTGAACTTGACGCAGATAATTTTCAAGTTGCATAAGTTTTCCGCTATCTGAACTTTGAGCAACAATTTTTACACTTTTGAAAACTTTTGACGCCTCAAGATTAAAAATCGTGCGTACTTCCTGCGCTGCTTTTCCTGCTAATTGTAGCACCGTTTGATTATCTAAACTCCCGCTAGACGAACCGATATTTGAACCATTGGCATGAAATTCGCCGATAATTTCATCAGTATCAGCCTTTTTAATTTTGCAGTCAATAATTGCCTCGTTTTTCGTCAAGCCGGTTTCCATTTGCGTCATTTGCGGCTTTGACAAATCGTTAAAATTTGGAAGTGTAATGGCGCGCCCTTTGCCGACAGTCAATTTTCCGACAATTATATAATCGACATTTGCAGGTTTATCTACAACGTGAGTAAAGCCGCGTTTAATAAGTTCCTGCCGAATTGCGGAATTGCACATTTCGGCATAACGTTTAAAATTTTCGCCGCCGTCATCGCCGTAATATTCAGTTACAACTGCAAGGCGCGGATCGTTAAGCGACATTATAACTTCCATATCTTTCATTAATTCTGAACCTTGATCGGAAGAAATATCAACTTGTGCGGTAATGTCAATCATTTCGCCTGATTTTTTTTTGTTGAGAATTTTAAAAGATTTAACGTAGCCTTGTGCGCGTACATTCATTGCATCGTACACCAGATTAAAATTGACCATACTTGATTCAGATTTCAGTATCACGCCGACCACTTCTTCAACGGCTTGTCTTTTGGCGTCTTGAATGGCGGCAGATTCAGTAGAGCCGCTGCCTTGAACTACCACAACTTCAGCATTTGCAACAGGCGCGTAAATCGAAAAAATTGCCGCTGCGCCAATTAAAATTTTTTTCAAATTCACAGCTAAAAACTCCTTTGCAAAAAAAGCTTATAAAATTGTAAACGCTTGCGCCTTTTCGCGCAGAATCAGAATAAACCTGCGCTAGGGCGTGTTGAAAAATCGAACTAAAAAAGTAGCAAGTTGGAATTTCTCAACCTTTAGCAAATTTCTTTTATTAAGACTACCCGCGCCCCAGCCCGTCTCTGTTTTTGCCTGTGATTAAAATTTGTGTAAAAGGTGGAACGCGGCTGTACTGCTGACCTGTTACCTCGTCAAACGCGAAAAACCTTGCAAATGCGAGGAGTACGAGCATTTGCTGGCAGAGCGTCTTTCTTTTTGGTACTTGCAAATTCGAC